>JAIOSH010000483.1 GCA_021107685.1 Bacteroidales bacterium
GAAAAAATATTACAATAAATTATTTAAATGGTTTGTTTTCTATTCAATCAATGCTTTTTTTTGGTTTAAGCATTGGTGTTTTGGCAGGCATTGTTCCATCCTTCGTACTATCCTCACTTAAACCAATTTATGTGCTCAAAGGCCGTATATTTGCAAGAAAGAAATCATATTTACGAATTTCACTGATATTGTGTCAGTTTATCATATCGGTTGTATTAATAACAAGCACTATTATTGTGTTTCAACAACTTCAGTTTATGCAAAACAAAAACCTGGGGTTTGATAAAGACAATGTACTTGTAATTACTAACCATTCTCCTCTAAGTGAAAAAAGCCAGGTGTTCAAAAATAGTATCTTGATGAATCCTTCAATTGAGAGTGTTTCGGGATCTTATAATGTTCCAGGAAGCCGTTATGGTAATATAGCATTTATTGAAGAGGATAAAAACCAATATATTGTTTTGGATATGTTTAATGTTGATGACCGGTTTATAAATAATTTGAAAATTGATTTAATTGATGGCCGGTTCTTTTCAAACCAAATAACATCTGATACAACAGCAATTGTAATAAATCGCACAGCATGTGATTTTCTTAACCTTAAAAATGCTTTAAATAAAAACCTTGTTGTAGTAGCTAATAATAATATTAAATACAAAATTATCGGGGTAATTGAGGATTTTCACTATGCTTCGATGCACCAAACGATCAGGCCACAAGCATTTTTATTATTGGATAATAATAATTATGATGAAGTATATATTTCGATACGGTTGAATAAGGAAAATATTAGAGAGACAATTTTATTTATTGAAGAAGAATGGAAAAGTCATTTCCCTGAATTACCGTTAAGTTATTCATTTCTTGAAGATATTTATAATGGACAATATTCCAATGAAATTCAAATTAGCAGAATATTAACTGTTTTTGCAATATTGTCTCTTTTTATTGCAATATCAGGATTGTTTGGTTTGGTTACATTTTTATTTGAACAACGCTTTCATGAAATCTGCATCAGAAAAGTGTTGGGTGCATCCGGCATATTGATTTTCAAAAGCTTAATTTTTGATTTTATTAAATGGGTTATAATTGCTTGTATAATTGGATTCCCAATAATATGGTATATAATGGATAAATGGCTTAGCAATTTTGCTTACAGGACAGAATTATCTTGGCAAACCTTTATTTTTTCAGGCGGTATCATCCTTACAATATCAGTATTAACCATTCTATTTAAAACAATTAGTACTGCAAATCAAAATCCTATTGAAGTATTAAAATTTGAGTAAAATGAAGAAAATAGGATTAATTAAAATAATTACAGTCTGCTATTTCATTTCAGCATTTTATGGATATTCACAACCAACACAAATTACATTTGATGAAGGTTATCACGCTAATCCTAACTGGTCTGAAGTAAATAATTTTATTGCTTATGATTCGGATAAAAGCGGTAATGCGGATATTTGGACGATACCCTCAATTGGTGGCGACCCAACTCAGATTACTTATCATTCACAAAGTGATTATGCACCTGCTGTATCACCGGATGGGTCAACAATTGCTTTCCATTCAACCAGATCGGGAAATTTTGATTTATGGACTAAAAATATCGGCAATAACGAGTTGGTTCAGATAACTACCAATTCAGCCAATGACTTGCGTCCGGTTTGGTCTCTTGATGGCAATCGCCTTATTTTCTTTTCGAACAGGGATGGGAATATGAATATCTGGCAAAAGGATTTGTTAAGCGGTGATTTGTTAAAGCTCACAGATGATCTGAGTGATGATATTACCCCCTGCTATTCAACAGATGGGAATTTTTTCTATTTTGCTTCCGACCGGTATGGCAATTTTGATTTATTCAAACAGGATATAGGTTCCAACATTGCTGAACAGCTTACTAATTCACCTTTGCGTGAAGGCGAACCTTCACTTTCGCCGGATGGAAACTACCTGGCTTTTAACCAAGGCGATCAGGGAAGCAGGGATATTTATATCTATTTAACATATAACGGAGAAATATCACAGTTTACCACTGATCCTAATGATGACGGTACGGCTACCTGGTCACCTGACGGAACAAAAATTGCATTTCATTCAAACAGAAACGGCGAATACCATATTTATACAAATGAATTTGAAAGTGTTGGTATTCTTGAATTGAACATGGATACATTTAATTTAAAAGTCTATCCGAATCCTTCCGGTTCTTCATTTGAAATCAGCTATTCGATTGAATTTACCAGTAATGTTAACCTATCCATAATAGATTCATCGGGCAGGTTGATAAAAACTCTTGTAAACAGAAAACTGGAAAAAGGAAAACATGAAGTCATTTGGGACGGGACTGATAATGTTGAAAAGATTGTTCCACTGGGAGTTTATTATTGCACACTTCATTCAGGAATCAATAATAAAAGTATTAAAATAATAAAAATAAAATAGTTATGAGAATTAATAAAGCTATATCTGTAATCCTGATATCAATTTCCTTAATAAATTCAAATCAAGGAATTTGCCAGGAAACCAGCAAAACGATTGGTTTTGAGATCAAAGTTGACCCGAGGATTGAACTCATGAATGTTGTATTGACATTTACAAAATGGCCCTACTATGGAAAAATAGATGAGCCCCATTATGATTTTCTTAATGAAATGAAAAAATATTTCAGTCCTTATCAAAATCATGAAACAGTTATGTGGTGCAATGATTTCCCCTTTTTTCAGGATATTAGTTTTCCTGCTGCAATGATGATACATTTAACTGATCCACCGAATATGGAAGTAAAATATGATGTTCTTGATAGATTCAGTGAAGAAGAAAAGAGTAGTTTATTAAAAACTGTTGATTTATTAAATCAATTTGCAGAGGACAGTCGATTCATGAATTTCTGGAAGATTAACCAGCCTTTTTATGAAAAATTGGTTTATGATATAAAGGGACGTTTGCCTTTTGATAAGTATCTAAATATCGTTACTGATTTCTACGGTGAAAGTTCCACGGACTTTAAATGTATCATAACACCAACACTTCACGGTGTCGGTTTTGGTCCTACTTTGGTTACAGAAAAAGTGAAAATACCACATTTTGTAGCGGGTCCTGATAAATTTGATCATGGAAATCCAATTTTCACTGATGAATGGTTGCGTCTCTTAATTTTTCATGAATTTGGACATGCCTATGTGAATCCTCTCTGTGAAAAACATTGGGACGAAATTAGCGAGTATGAACATCTTCTACAGTATTTCAACTCTAGTTCATATATATCTAATAACTACAATGAATGGTTTGTTGTTGTTCATGAACATATAGTTCGCTCTTGTGAATATATACTCCTTAAGAAAGCGGGATTGATTGATGAAAGCGAGCTAAACATTAAAAAAAATTTGGATTATGGTTTTACTTTAATTCCTCATTATATACAAAAATTGGAATATTATGATAAGCACAGAGATCAATATCCAACTTTTGAAAGTTATTTCAAGGAATTGATTAAAGTGTTTGATGAGGTTTCATTAGATGAACTAAAAAATACTGAAGACATTGATGAAACAGAACAGCCTCAATTGGAAAATAAAAATCAACAAGATGCCGATATTACTCATACTGTTGATTCTTTTTTTAAATTATTCAATGAAAAAGACACTAAGGCTTTAAAAAATCTTCTGCACTCGAAAATAATTGTTTCAAAGTATGAAGGGGATGCCGCAATCCAGATTTTAGAAGCGGCTGTTTCTCAACTATCAAATATTGATGAATACAAAATTCTCAAAATAACAAATGATGGTGAAAAGTTTGAAGTAACAGGCAAATATAATTACTCAGGAGAAGAAAATGATTTTACTTTTCTTATCAATAGCAATGGTAAGTTTCTTGATATTAATATGTTTTCGGTAAATAGTAAATGATATTACTAAAAACATTCAAATAGTAAAATATTTAAAATAATTCAGTTCCTAATGGAAAGAAACTAATCAAAAAACAATAAAAACTATTTCTTATGAAAAAACGAGATTTATTATTAGCATTTATTCTTTGCTTTATTTTAGTTTTAAAAGGATTCAGCCAGAATTTCGACTGGACTTTTTCAACAGCGTATTATGGTGTAGGCCGCACTGCAGCCTGCGATCAAAACGGGAACCTCTATTGTGCGGGGGAATTTATAAACAATGCCACCTTTGGTGACACAACCATTACAACCCCGAACAACAATGCCAATATTTTCTTTGTCAAATTCGATTCGGGCGGTAATTGTCTTTGGGTAAAAAATATCGGCAGTACATTGTACGAAACCTGTTTTGAAGTTGCAACCGACAGTAATGATGATGTTTACATTACCGGCTTGTTCGATGGTACAGTCTCCTTTGGGGAATTTGAACTAACCACAGCCGGACTTTATGACATCTTTCTCGCTAAATATAATCCTGCAGGTGAATGTCTTTGGGCTGTGCAGGCCGGTGGTGAATCCTTTTTTGATCATGCGCTTACCCTTGATTTCGATAGTGAGGATAATGTGTACATCACGGGTTGTTTTGAAAATACAGCAACTTTCGGGGATACGGTTGTTTCATCCGGCGTTCCTTCAGGTGGTAACCCGAATGTGGAGTGGGGCGCAGAGACTTTTGTAGCCAAATACACTACAGATGGGGATTTTGTCTGGGTGAAATATATTCCGGGCACACACCATATTAACCGTGGACATAGTATTGCAATTACCAGTAATGACAACATTTTTGTAAGCGGGAAATTTGAAGGAGACCTTTATTTCGAAAACGACACAATTTCCTCTTTTGGTGCTTTTGATGTATTTCATTTTATGCTGGATAGCGATGGAAATACACTTTGGGTAAATAATGCAGGAAGCACAATGGACGACAAACCTACACCTTCGGGAATTGCAATTGATGAAAATAATAATATTTATGTTACCGGGTTTTTTGAGGATGTTGCAGATTTTAATGGTACACAAATCACATCAAACGGAGGATGGGATATTTATCTTGTAAAATATGATCCTGAAGGAAATCTTGTTTGGGCTAAAAATGAGGGTGGCAATGAAAATGAACGTGCTTATGGGATTGCAATAAATGAAAACAAAATGTTCATTTCGGGTTTTATGTATGGGAATTCGGTTTATAACAATGAAGTAACTTTAACTTCCAATGGAGAACGGGATGTATTCATTGCATGTTATAATACCGATGGCGGATTTTATTGGGCTGATCATCATGGAGGACCGGGCAACGACTGGGCATTCCAGATAACAAGTGATAATCTTGATGGCTATTATATTACAGGTTTTCATAATGATGAAGCCATTTTTGGTGACACAACTCTAAATGCAGGAACATATCAGAATATTTTCATCGCAAAGTTTACTGATACTACGAATATTACAGGACAGAAGGAAATACTAAGTTTTAATGACAACTTACTGGTTTATCCAAATCCTTCCGATGGTTTATTCGGGATTTCAGTCAAGTATCCGGTAAATGAAGATTTTAATATTCGCGTATTCGATCTGACTGGAAAGCTTGTTTTTTCTGTTAAAGGATTGGTTGAAAACAAAGTTGACCTGCGACATTTAGAGACAGGGGTTTACTTTATGCAGGCTTCTGATAAAGAAAATAAATGCTGTAAAAAAATAATAATCAAATAATATTTAATATGCCACTGATTCACAGATTGTATAAGTCTCTTTTAATATCGGAAATAATAAAAATGTGGGTTAATAAGTAGCTAAAAAAACTACAACTATGAAAATTATTCTATCAATATCGGTTATACTTTGCACTCTTTTGTCCGGCGGCCTACGATCACAAGTTCCTCAACACATTTCCGACTCACTGCAAAATGTCTTGGAGCTTTATCAGGGTAGCAATTCAATCCCGGGTATATCAGCAGCGGTAAACATTTACGATGTCGGTATCTGGACGGGAACAACAGGTGAATCATTTGAAAATACTCCTTTGTTACCTGATATGCTAATGGGAATTGGCAGCAACACCAAAACATTTACTGCAACATTAATGCTAAAACTTTCTGAAAATGGTATTGTTTCTCTTGATGATTCCTTGTATCAGTGGTTACCCAATTTCAATAATATTGATTCGACCGTAACCATCAAACAGTTGTTGCGCCACAACAGCGGAATAGCTAATTTCTGGACAACTGCCTGGGTAAATGCAATCTTTGCCAATCCCGATTCGGTATGGACACCGGAAGATGTGTTGAATTTTGTAGGTGCTCCTCTGTTCCCTCCCGGAACAAATGTTTCTTACTCTAATACCAATTTCACCCTTGCCGGGATGATCATCGAAGCTGCTACCGGACAGGAATATTTTTCTTTGATAAGAGATTCCATTTTAGATCCGCTAAATCTCAACAATACCTTTCTCGAAGGATTTGAATCAATAACCGGTGTATCGGCACATCCCTGGCACCTTGGCGAAGATGTGTATTTGGTTCCCCGAACAGCCGTTACTACAGGTGCCTTTGCAGCAGGTTGTATTAAATCAACCCCTGAAGATATGGTAAATTGGTATGATCAATTGTTTAACCAGGGTTTTCTTTCCGAAAACAGTTTTGCAGAGATGACTGATTTTATAAATATTTCAGGTTCTTCAATTAATGGGGTGGGGTGCGGAATATTCAGAATGAATTATAATTCAAAGACATATTATTTGCACAGTGGCAACATTCGTGGATATGCTTCTTACACCTTGTATGATACCGAAGACAAACATTCCATTTCGATTCTCAAGAATGATACTTTTATAAATTGTGAAAATGTAGCTTTATCATTGGCCAACACTCTGAATGTACTTATCACTTCAGTAATGGACGAAACAGAAAATGATATCATGATAGAAATATACCCGAACCCGGCGTATAATCATTTTACCATACATTTTTACACATATAAACCAAATAATTATAAACTTCAAATTTTCGACCTTGCAGGAAAGTTAATATATCAGCAAATTATTAGTCCTTCCGGAAATCAGCATAGCTTTAGAATTAATATTAATGACCTAAGTCAGGGGATTTACATATTAAAACTTAATTCAGATTCTTATTCAATTTCACAAAAAATCATTAAAAAATGAAAACACTAACTTCCTTTTTTTTTGTTATTTTTTTTAGCCTTAATGCTCTTATTGCCCAACACCAGAATGTGATTATCGGCAATTTGGTTTCGTGGGGTGTTCCCACTGAACCTTCTGTCATCATAAATCCGGCAAATCCGGATGAGATACTGGTTGGTGCTATGTCGAACAATTATTATACTTCAACAAACGGTGGATATTCATGGTCTCATGGATTTTTGCAATCCTCATGGGGTGTGATAGCCGATCCTTGTGTACTGATAGATAATTCAGGCCGGTATTATTACTTGCATTTACCAAATGTAATCGAACGTGTGGTTTGCCACCGAAGGGAAAATTTAACAAGTCCGTGGTCTGTGGAAACATCTGTTGCATATAATGGAACACAGGATGTTGATAAAGAATGGGCAACGTATGATCCGATATTTGACCGGATATATTTATCATGGACATATTTCGACGAATGGGGCAGTTCAAATCCCAATGATTCATCGTGTATTTATCTTAGTTGGAGTGGGGATGGTGGAGAATCATGGATCGAACCGGTCAGGATCAGCGACCAGAAAGGCAATGCACAGGGAGGGCCTTATTCTATGCATGGTTCATATCCGGCAACAGGCCCGAATGGAGAAGTTTATATTTGCTGGTGGGGGCCGGATGGTTTAATGTTTGACAGGTCAGTTGATCAAGGTACTACATGGCTGACCGAAGATATAAATATTACTAATCAACATATAAACTGGATATATTCCATTCCCGGAATAGAGCTTGGAGTTTCTTTTCCGGTAATAACATGCGACAGAAGCGGTGGAGTATATGACGGTACAATATACATTTGTTGGGCAGATAAAAGAAACGGGTATAATGATACTGATGTATTTATTGTAAAATCTGCTGATGGTGGAATAAATTGGTCTGATCCCATCAGAGTTAATGATGACCCACCGGATTCACATCAATTTTTTCCTTTTATAACAGTTGACCATATAACCGGTAAAGTGTGGTTAGTTTTTTTCGACAGAAGAAATTATTCTGATACAAACACGGATATTTACATGGCTGTTTCAGAGAATGGAGGTGAGGGCTTTATAAATTTTAAAGTCAGTGAAACGCCATTTATCCCTTATAATACTGTGTTTTTTGGCCATTACATTGCTTTGGCAGCAGTTAATGATCATGTTATCCCGGTTTGGAACCGTATGGACGAAGGTGTAAGTACTTTAATGGGTGCCATTGTAGATCCGGATTTAGTTGGAAAGGAAGATTTGACTGTGCAACCAGTAGCCGAACTTATCGGCAGTCCGAATCCTTTCCAGGAGAGTTTATTTATCTCATTTAAAATAAAACAACCTTCAATAGTATCCTTACAACTCTTTGATATAACCGGAAGATTAATTCAGACCATAATAAATAATAAAGAATATACTCTCGGAAAATATGTTGAGAAAATAAACGCCATGGAATTAAAACTAAAACCGGGAATTTACCAGATTAAACTGATTATCGGGAATAATCAGGTAACCACGAAAGCAATATTTGTTGAATAAACGAAATATAATTATTGAGAGTGTTGCTTATAAATAAGTAAATCTACTTTGATAATCTTTTAGCTCAAATAAATTAAATTATAATGATTATAAAAACTCAGATAAATAAACTAATCTCTAATTAAACAATGTATTATGAAAACAAAAACCTTAATCTTAATCATTTCATTAACTCTTTTTTCAATCCAGTTAATAAAAGCAAGAAAAATTGAAATTAATGAAGCAAAAAAAATTGCAATAAATGCATTTTTTGAACAAGCCAGCAAAAAAGGGAAAACTAATTTAAGCTCTTTGAATGTTTTAAAAACATATACCTTTAAAAAAAATAATATTGATGTAATATATGTTTTTGATATAAACGATAACGGATTTATCATTTTGTCAGCAGATGACCGGACATTCCCAATAATTGGATATTCATTCGAAAGTAATTTCGCAGAAAGTAACTATCCTCCTCAGTTTTATTCCTGGTTTCAATCAAGAATTGATGAAGTCTATTTTGCAATTGAAAATAATCTACCCGACAATGATTTTATTTCGAAAAAATGGAATCATTTGAAAAACCCGGTTCAGACTATTTGGGGCACAATTAAAGAAAAAGGTGTTGAACCACTGGTTAGTTGCACATGGAACCAAGATAAATATTACAACGAGTTTTGTCCTTTTGATCCTGACGGACCTGGAGACAGATGTTACGTTGGATGTGGGGCAACCGCCATGGGAGTAATAATGTACTATTGGAGATATCCTATTCAGGGTGAAGGATCACATTCATATTATTGTGCTCCTTATGATACTTTATCCGCTGATTTTGGCAATACTGTTTACGAATATGACCAAATGGTAGAGGATGTTAATCAAAGTAATCATGCAGTAGCCGAATTATCATACCATTGTGCTGTTGCCGTTGATATGACCTTTGGCCCTAACGGTTCAAGTTCATGGTCGGATGATTGTTTGTATGCATTTAAAAACTATTTTAAATTTTCCGATAATGCTGCGCTATTATGGAAAAACAGCACATCTAATTGGGCTGGGAAACTCAAAGATAATCTTGACCTTGGCATGCCATTATATTATCGGGGGCAAGGCAGTGATGGTGGTCATGCTTTTATTTGTGACGGATACCAGGAACCGGATTTTTTTCACTTTAATTGGGGATGGAGTGGTTCTAATAATGGTTATTTCTATTTGAATGACTTAACAACGTCGAATGGTAGTTTTACACAATTGCAAGCCGCTATTTTTGATCTGTATCCTGAAGAGAATTATCCTTATTATTGCTCAGGGCTAAAAACACTTACTTCTACTGAAGGAACTTTTGAAGACGGCAGTGGGCCGATAGAGCACTATGAGAATAATGCAAATTGCAGTTGGTTGATCTATCCAAATGATTCGGTAAATTCAATTACGTTGAGCTTCATTGATTTCGAAACAGAAACAGATAATGACATTGTTACCGTATATGATGGTGAATCATCTTTTTCTCCTGTTTTAGGAACTTTTTCAGGCAGTGAATTACCTGCAGAAATCACATCTAATTCCAATAAATTATTTATAACATTTTTATCCAATGCAGGCGTTACAGCAAAAGGTTGGAAAGCATCCTATACTTCTAATGTTCAAACCTGGTGCTCCGGAACAACTGTACTAACTGAACCAACAAGTGTTTTTTCTGATGGAAGCGGATTATTCCCTTATCGCAATGGAACAATTTGTGTTTGGATTATCGAACCTGAATGGGCAAATGAAGTAACACTTAACTTTACCTCATTCAATACTGAAGAGAACTATGATATTCTGAAAGTATATGATGGAGTTACACAGGAAATTCTTGCTGAATTATCCGGTTCCGAATTACCCGGTCCTGTTACATCTCCAAATGGCAAATTATTCATCACCTTCTCTACAAACTATTGCAATACAGCCGAAGGTTGGGAAGCATATTACGAAATTGACAACATAAGTATTAAAGAGAATGTTTCTCAAGATGCTATTGAAATATATCCAAATCCTACTAATGGAAAAATGTTCTTGAAAATAAATAGCATTCAAACAGTTAAAGCACAAATCAAAATAGTTAACCAGATAGGTAAAGAACTAGTCTTTCAAAATATAAATATTAATAGTGGAGAAGTTAATCCTATAAATATTTCAAATCTACTTGCGGGTATTTATTTCGTTGAAATCATTGTTAACGCTAAAAAATATTATAAAAAGTTAGTTATTAATTAACATACACAAATAACATAAATCATGATTAAAACAGTAAAACTTATAAAAATTTTCAGAACAGATGAAGTTGAAACTACAGCATTAAATGAAGTTTCATTTGAAGTCAACAAAGGTGAATTTATTGCAATTATGGGACCTTCCGGATGCGGAAAGTCAACATTATTAAATATACTTGGATTGCTTGATAATCCATCCGAAGGTGAATATTATTTTCTTGATAACGAAGTGTCGAAATTTTCTGAAAAACAAAGAGCAAGATTAAGAAAACAAAATATTGGATTTGTGTTCCAGAATTTTAACCTGATTGATGAACTCACAGTTTTTGAAAATGTGGAATTACCATTGATTTACCTCGGCATGCATGCAAAAGACCGGAAAGCAAGGGTAGGGGAAGTTTTAGAGCAAATGCAAATGAGCCACAGGAAAAAACATTTTCCATTGCAGTTATCTGGTGGCCAGCAACAAAGGATTGCAGTATCAAGGGCGGTTATTGCAAAACCATCATTAATACTAGCAGATGAACCAACCGGTAACCTTGATTCTGTACATGGCGAAGAAGTAATGAACCTGCTTGTTGATCTTAATCAAAACGGTACTACAATTATTATTGTAACGCACTCCCAAAGAGATGCCGATTACAGCCAGCGGATTGTACGATTATTTGACGGACAAATTGTTACCGAAAATATCAGGCAAAATATTTTGTAAGATGATTTAGATTATAAAATTACCAACCTTTCACAATATTAAATAATTTTCTAAAATCTTAAATCTAATTCACAATCATGTTTAAAAATTACTTATTCACCGCAGTAAGAAATATTCTAAGAAACAAAACATTCTCATTAGTTAATATTCTGGGGCTTGCAACAGGTATTGCCACGGCCATTATCATCTTTTTGTGGATCCAATACGAAACCGGATATAGTAAATCCTTTGCTAAACACAAAGTACTACACCTTGCCTACCTCGAATATAATTATCCCACAGGTAACAAATATTCAGGTGTCACATCCACTGCATTGGGACCGGCTTTGAAAAGGCAATATCCTGAAATCATAGATTTTGCCAGAACAACCTCAAGGCAATGGGTGATAGGGACCGAATCAAAACGATTCCAATCAATCGGCACTCCGGTTGATCCTTCCTTTTTCAATATGTTTTCAATGGAGTTTATTTTGGGAGACCCTCAACAATTATTTAAGGATGTTAATGAGATAGTTTTGTCGGAAAGCCTTGCAAAAAAAATATTCGGAAATGAAAACCCGATAAATAAACTAATAACAATTGAAGATTGGTACGAAGCAAAGGTTACAGGGGTTTACAAAGATTTACCGGAAAATACTCATTTCTATTCCCTTTATGATTTTTTTGTGCCTTTTGAAATTATAAATAAAATTTATGGATGGGGTTTAGAAAGTTGGGACTTACGTAACTATAAAACTTTTATACAATTAAATTCAGGAAAAATATCTGCTTCAAAACTTCAGGAAAAAATTGGTGGAATTGTCCGGAAACATCAGTATAAGTCAAATGCTGTCGTAAAAATAATGCCCATTACAAAAATTCATCTGCAAAATCTGGAGGGTGGGGGACTGATCAATTACATCTACATCATGGCTGTAGTTGCCGTATTTATTCTTCTTATTGCCTTTATTAATTATATCAATCTCTCAACTGCAAGTTCGGCCACCCGTTCAAAAGAGATCGGTATGAGGAAAGTAATCGGAGCCGACAGAAAGAAACTGATCATCCAGTTTTTGAGTGAGTCAATATTTCTGTCTTTTATTGCTGTACTTTTTGCTATTGCCCTTGTAAAACTAAGCCTCCCGTATATCAATGATGTACTTGATATTAAGATCAAGTTTACCTTTTCAGCACAAACCATTGCCGGCCTTATTGGATTTGGAATTATAACAGGAATTGTTGCCGGGGTTTATCCGGCATTAATACTATCAAAATTTAATTCAATCCTTGCTTTGAAAGGAGCCTTAAAATCCAAAGCAGGGCATCTTGTTTTCAGAAGGGTTTTAGTGGTTTTTCAGTTCTTTTTATCAATAATAGTCATCATCGGAACAATAACCATAAACAGGCAAATTAAATATATATTAAATAAGGATCTTGGTTATCATAAAGAAAATATAATTTGTATGGATCTGTCGAGCAGTATTGCTCAAAATTACCGGACAATAGTAGCCGAACTGCTTGCCAGTCCTTATATTCTAAACGTTTGCCCTTCAAACACCACACTTGACTCATGGGAGTCCTCAATGAGTGCAAATGCCATAAGCTGGTCGGGTCAGGACCCGGGACAAATTATCCCGGTTATAGGGATATTGGGTGTTGGTTTTGATTTTAGGAATATGTATGAATTAACAATGGTTGAAGGAAGGTTTTTTTCCAGGGAATTTCAGACAGATATTGGGGAAGCCTGTGTCGTTAATGAGACGGCTGTCAGGGATATGGGGTTTATAGATCCAATTGGTAAAACAATAAAAGTTGGGGATATGGAAAGGAAGATTATTGGGGTTGTAAAAAATTTCCATTTTACTTCGCTTCACGAGAGAATAGAACCGCTTTGTATTATGCTTGGTTGGGCAATTGATAATTTCAGTATGAGGATTGACAAGGAACATACGGCAGAAGCCATTGATTTTACAGAAACTGTATTAAAAGAAATAATCCCTTCCGAACCATTTGAGTATAAATTTCTGGAGCAAAATGTGAGGGGATTATACAGAAACGAAGAAAGAATAAAAACGATTATGCAGTTCAGTTCCGGTTTAGCTATATTTATTTCGTGCATGGGCTTATTCGGCCTTGTTTTATTTGTTGTTGAGCGACGGACTAAAGAGATAGGAATAAGAAAAGTGCATGGAGCATCAATTTATCAGATTATTAATTTATTAGTAATAGATTTTGTAAAATGGGTTTTTATAGCATCAGTTTTAGCAATTCCTGTTAGTTATTATTTATCCGACAATTGGTTAAACAGTTTTGCCTACAGGATAAATTTATCCTGGTGGTTTTTTGCGTTTGCCGCTCTTTTAGTTATAGCTTTAACTGTTATAACCGTTAGTTTCCAATCAATAAGTGTAGCTCTTAAAAAACCTGTTAATACTTTAAAATATGAATAATTTAAAATTAAGAAAAAATGAACACAATAAAATTGAATTTCACAAGCATAAACCAAATCACTTATATCTTGTCTATTTTACTAATTCCCATCTGTGTTCATGCACAAAATGACATCATACCTTTCAACTCTGACAACTGGCAAATATTTAGCGGAAAGCTTGAAGAACATCTCGGACGGCAAAGTTTATCCGGTTCGGCTATGTTAAAAGATGTTGAATTTGAAGATGGTATCATCGAATTTGATATTGCCGTAACCGGGCAACGGTCATATCCCGGAATAAGATTTCGTGCTCAATCCCGGGCAAATGCCGAAAATATTTACATCCGTCCGCACATTATTGGCGTATCTCAGGATGCCCTTCAATATACGCCCATATTTAATAATGAAGCCTGTTGGCAGTTATATAATGGCGATGGATTTACTACCGGAATTGATATGCCGGAAAATGAATGGGTTCATGTAAAAATTGAAGTTTCAGGTTCGCAGGCAAGAGTTTATATTGGCAATACTAAAAATCCCACACTGAAAATTGAATATTTAAAGCACGGTAAAAGCAAAGGGGGAATTGCTTTGATTTCTCCTGCGAATGGCTCGGCACATTTTTCTAATTTCAAAATCAATAGTACAGCAAAATTAAATTTTAATCCACCATTAAAAGAAGAAACTCCTCCCGGAATGATCACCGATTGGGAGATTTCTCAGCCATTCAAATACAGTAAAATAGATTTGGAAAAAAACCCTATTCAACAAGGCTTAACAGATATTAAATGGCAGAAGGTTAATTGTGAAGAATCAGGACTGGTAAATATTTCCCGTAATATTCAGCGTCGTGGCAGAGAACCGGATTTTATTTTTGCAAGAACCTTTTTAGAATCTGATAAAACGGAAATCAAAGAACTTAAATTTGGTTATAGCGATTACATAGTAATATTTCTAAATGGAGAACTTCTTTTTTCCGGCAGCAGCCCTTATCAAGGCCGGGGGACTGCGTTTCTCGGTATCATTGGTTTATATGACGCAGTTATGCTTCCGTTGAAGAAAGGGCAAAATGAATTACTGTTAATTGTGGGGGAAACCTTCGGCGGCTGGGGATTTATGTGTCAGGATGGCAAAGCCGTTTATCAAGATAGAAATCTTAAAAAACTTTGGGAAACTGAAAGAGTATTTACCACATCCGAATCCGTACTCTACGATCCTAAAAGAGAAGTTCTTTATGTAACCAATTTTGATCAATTCAATATGGGCAATCCGCGAGCGCAGCAATTTATTTCAAAAGTATCATTAGACGGCGAGATTGAAGATTTGAAGTGGGTTGATAGCTTGAATAATCCTCTCGGGATTACAATTCACAATGACAGGTTGTTTGTTACTGAAAGAAAAGCAATTGCAGAAATTGATTTGGATAAAGGTGAGGTAATTAAACGATATCCTATTCCCGGATCTGTATTTTTAAATGACATTGCAATTGATGATTCAGGGAAGATTTATATTACCGATTCAAGGAAAAATGTTATCTGGCGATATTCGGATGGAGCCGCTGAAGAATGGCTTACCGGAGATGAAGTTATTGATCCTAATGTGCTCTATGTTCAAGGCGATATATTATTCTTTGGAAACAGCGGAGACCAAAGTCTTAAGTCAGTTAATCTATTAGATAAATCAATTAAAACCATCGCCAAATTTGAAACAGGGTTTATTGACGGATTTAGAATTGATAACAACGGAAATTATTTAGTATCACTTTGGAGAGGAAAGTTATTTCGTGTAACGCCACAAGGAGAAGTAACTAAAATACTTGATACGACAACGCCTGGATATTATAGTGCCGATTTTGAATATATAAAAGAGAAGAAGATGCTGATAATTCCTACGTTTTTTGGCAATACTTTGACTGCTTATGGGATAAAATAAGATCATTAAAAATTCATTCATAATGATAAAGATGATGGTTTCAATAAATATTAAACCCAAATTAATCCGGGAAGAAATATTGATCAATGATGATTTATTTGAACCATTGCAGATGAATGCAACCATTTGAATTTAATTAGGGCAGTTTTTTAAATTATAGTAGTACTAAGCATTCATCTAAAGAAAACATTTATAGAATTATACAACAAATATAATTTTCATCTTAAACATACAATTTATGAAATCCAACAAAAAGCTTTATTTAATCTCAACAATTATATTACTATTTTTTAGTTGTTTTGCACAGGTTCCCGACAGCATTTACTACAATAGATTATTTTATGTTTGCAAAGCCTGGGGGCATGTAAAATACTATCATACAGAAATTGCTAATGGAAGTGTAAATTGGGATGATGCACTAATAAATACCTTATGTGGAATTAAAAACGCTCCAGATAATATTTCGTTTAATGATTCACTGCTTACAATGTTAAGCCTTGCTGGCTCCATGGGTGTAAGTCCTGATCCATTGCCTAGTATTCCTGACAGCTTAAACAATAATAATGATTATTCATGGATACAAAATCCCATTTTTTCAGACACAGCAAGAACCTTTCTTGACACTATTAGAGCCAGATTTAGGCCACAAAACAATGTTTATGTTGACGAAGCCTATCCTGGAGGAAACCCCATCTTCGATAACGATGACCTGTATACATCAGGTCAAAACTTTCCTACAGAGGAAAAAAGGATTTTAGCGCTGTTCAGGTATTGGAATATTATACATTATTTCTATCCTTATAAATATATAATGGACCAAAACTGGGACACAACACTGGTTGAATTTATACCCCAGGTTATTGAGTCTTATGATGCTTTATCATACCATCTGGCCTTTAAAAAATTAACAACAAGAATAAATGATTCACATGCCTTTTTTTATAGCCCTACTTACTGGAACTGGCTTGGTAACGGATACACTCCATTCCTTGCAAGATTTATTGAAAATGAAATGGTAATAACTAAAGTATTGCCTCAAATCGTCGAAGTTGATGTTGGTGATATTTTAAAAGAAATTGATGGGCAGAATATTTATGAATTAAGGGATAGTTTAAGAGAATTTGCTCATGGTTCAAATAATGAATTTATTGAAAAAGAAATAAATGAAATAATATTAAAAGGAAGCAACGGAAGTTTTTCAATAACAGTAGATAACGGAACTAATATTCATTCAGAAACCTTATACAGGAATAATTCAAACTATAATCAACTACAAACAAACACTAACCCGGTTTGGAAAGATACTATAATAAATGGTACTTGCAGTTTTGGAGTTGTTGATATGGGTAAGCTTGAGATTGCTGATATTAGCAGTATGTTTAGTGATTTATGGGACACTGATGCTATTATTTTTGATCTAAGAAATATTCCGAATAATACACTTTGGTATATTGTTGATTATTTATACGAGTCATCTATTCATATAGCTAACTTTACAGTTCCCGATATCACTTATCCGGGAAGATTATATTGGAAAGAAACTAATATAGGTACAGGAACTACAAATCCATATACCGGACACATTATAATTTTGTTTGATGAAAGAACCCAAAGTCAGGCAGAATATACATGTATGGGATTGGAACAGTTTCCTGATGCAATAAAGATTGGAAGTACAACTGCTGCATCAGATGGAAATATTGCGGCAATTTATTTGCCGGGGAATATAGATGCATTTGCTACTTTTTTAGGTACATATTACCCTGATTATACCCCAACCCAAAGAATAGGAATAATTCCTGATTTTGAAGTTTATCCAACAATTTTAGGAATCAGGTCAAATCATGACGAAGTGATGGAATTTGCATTAAACTGCAATTTAGTTGATATTATGGAAGCTAAAAATACTGGAAAGATAAAACTATATCCAAATCCTGCAACAGATGCAATTAGTTATACCTTAACAAATAAAAATCCCTTTCTAATAGAAGTATATAATTTGCAGGGTCAAAAATTGAAAACAATAAATGTTAGTTCAGCTTCAGGAATAATTGATATTTCAGAATTAAAAAGCGGTATTTATGCTATTCGAATTTACAATGTGATGAGTACAGAGGTTGAATTAATAATAAAGGAATAAGTTTATAATTTCCAATAATAAGCGCTTGTAATCCTGCCGGAAAAATGAATATTACAGGGAACAGAGGGGATCAATAGTTTAGTCGAATAATGCATAGCAGGAAATATATTTAGGGGAATACCCTATTTTTAGGAAACAGTGGTGATCAAAGTCTTAAGTCAGTTAATTTGTTGGATAAATCAATCAAGACCATCGCTAAATTTGAAACGGGATTTATTGACGGATTCAGAATTGATAACAATGTAAATTTTTAGTATCACTTTGGAGAGGGAAGTTGTATCGTGTAACGCCACAAGGAGAAGTAACAAAAATTCTTGATACTACAACGCCGGGATTTTATTGTGCGGATTTTGAATATATCAAAGTAAAAAATCTTTTAATAATTCCTATGTTTTTTGGAAATACTGTTGTTGGTTATAGTTGTGAGGAATAAAAAAGTGAATCACATTGTGTTTATACTGCCAAATCGGCTGGATATATACAATTGTTTATACACAAACATTATAGCTCATAGATAAACAGAAAATGAAAGAAAACATTAAACATATTCAAATTTAATTTATGAATAAAGCTTTATTTTATTTATTGTAATTTATTATAAGACCCGGAAAAAAGGGTTTATTATAAAACCTTCATGGGAAAAAAGATCTGAAATAAATAAATTACTGTCACCTAAATAATTTCAATAGTTTAATAACAACATTATTATGATACTAAACCAGATTAAATTCGCAATCCGGAATATTACCAAAGATTTTGGATACAGCCTGATCAACATTCTTGGACTAACCATTGGTATTAGCAGTACACTATTTCTGCTAGTTTATGTTTTCGATGAACTGAGCTATGATAAGTACCACGAACATCAGGAGCAGATTTACCGGGTGGTTTCTCATATTTCAGAAACCGATGATAGTTTTACATGGGTAGTGGCACAAATCCCGTTTGCTCCACAGGTAAAGCAGGATTACCCCGAAGTTGAAGATGCCATTCGTTTCCAGGGCATTGGCAAGAGCCTGTTTGAATATGGTGAAAGACAGTTTTATGATACGGATGTCAATTTTGTTGACTCTACCGTTTTTGATGTTTTTACTTATTCAATGATAGAGGGCAATCCAAAAACTTCCTTAAATGAACCGAATTCCATTGTACTCACCGAAACCTTTGCCAAAAAGCTTTTTGGTGATGAAGATCCGATGGGAAAAATGATTACTAATGAAAACCGCACATTGAAAGTTACCGGAATTATTGAGGATGTTCCTCAAAATTCCCATTTCCGATTTTCAGCACTGATGTCATGGACCACCCTTGAATCGCGCAGGCAAAGCTGGGGAAATTTTGGCCTATTTACTTATGTAAAACTAAAGGAGGGAACAGATTTAGCGGCATTTGATAAAAAACTGGAAGAAATGTATGATAAGTTTATGGCCGAAATTTTTAAGCAGTATGGTGTTTTTATTGATTATGAACTACAGCCTATCAGCAAAATTCATCTTTACCCGATTGGTGAGGGAGAATCGGAAGCCAGTGGCGATATACGATTCGTTAAGATATTTTTTCTTATTGCCGTTTTTATGTTGGTCATCGCCGGTATCAACTATATGAACTTAACCACTGCACGATCCACCAAGCGTTCGCGAGAAGTGGGCATTCGAAAGGTGGCGGGTGCACACCGGAGTATGCTGATCAGACAATTCCTGACGGAATCGGTTGTACTGACCGTTATTTCCCTCATTATCAGTGTG
The DNA here is from genome assembly GCA_021107685.1 of Bacteroidales bacterium. Lineage (GTDB taxonomy): Bacteria > Bacteroidota > Bacteroidia > Bacteroidales > SMBSF39 > SMBSF39. Next base: position 19,830 of record JAIOSH010000483.1, read on the forward strand.
GGATTGTGTTATATTTTGCTACCTAACTTTAATAATATTTCCGGAAAATCACTCGACTTTTCATTCTTTAGTAATTCGTCTTTCTTGCTGTCTTTAATCAGCATCATCATTATACTGGGATTGCTGAGCGGAACGTATCCTGCTTTTTTTCTATCCAGGTTCAAACCTATCAATGCTTTAAAAGGTAAACCAACCAAAGGAAGCGGTCACGGATTACTCAGGAAGTCTTTGGTTATCATTCAATTTGTCATTTCACTGAGCATGATCATCAGCACAATGGTGGTTTACGAACAACTAAATTATCTAAAGAAAAAGGACATGGGTTTTGATAAAGAAAAGATTGTAACCGTCATTCTTAATACTCGGGCAATGATTGAAAAACTTCCGGTTTTAAGGAATGAATTTCTTGCAGTGTCGGGTGTAGAAAGTATTGGAACCACCACAACACCTATGGGAGAAGGTTCAGGTAAACTTTTATTATCGGTTGAGACCTCCGAAGGTATGCAGGAAAAGGGTGTAAATCTTGCAGGCTGTGATTATGATTTTATCCAAACCCTCGGTATAGAGATGATTGAGGGGCGCAACTTCTCAAAGGAATTTAAAACCGATACCCTATCGGTGCTGGTAAATCAAACCCTGGCAGATCGTTTTGGTTGGGAGGAACCACTGGGTAAAAAAGTACAGTTTGGAGATGACCAGGTATCAAGGGTTATTGGCCTCATGAAAGATTATCATCAAACAGGACTTTATAATCCGGTTGAGTCATTCATGCTTTACTTACGTGATAATTGTCCTGTGGTGTATGTTAAACTGGAAAGTGGTAGTAGTCAAGAGACAATTCAAAACCTTGAAGCCGCATGGATCAAAACCTTTCCGTTAATGCCCTTCGAATATACTTATCTGGAAGACAATTTATTTGAGCAGATTGCTCCTGATGAGAAACGCGGGATATTATTTACATTGTTTTCAATTATCGTGATCATAATTGCCTCACTTGGCGTTTTTGGACTGGCTTCATATACTGTCGAGCAAAGAACCAAAGAAATTTCAATAAGAAAAGTATTGGGTGCAAATGCTCAAACCGTGATCCGGCTAATCTTTAAAGAATATTTGATTCTGATTGGAATATCCATTTTGATCGCCTTTCCGGTGGCTTATTATTACATGCAGAACTTCCTCGACAATTATGAATATAGGACAGACCTGAGTGTAATCACTTTTGTGATCGCTGCTATATTATTATTACTGATCACGCTGTTGACAGTCGTTTATCATACGGTAAAAATTGCACGGTCGAATCCGGTGGATTCATTAAGGAAGGAATAATTTTTTGATAAAAAAGCTCATAATATATTTTTATTAAAACTCTCCTATAGGCTTGGAAGATAGAACCAAAAATTATAAACCTTTAAATCAATTAGTAATATAAAAAAATTATGAAAATCATTTTAATTGTATTAGCAATTTTAATAATTGCACTTACCGTGTTTTACGCTTATTATGGCGGATTTAAGAAGATTCAAATTTCAATTTCTAAATCTGGCGGAGAAGTCTTAATTTATGAAAAAATTCAGGGAGACTATAAGCAAAGTGGTGTAATCATGGATAAGATTTATAATTCTTTGCTGAAGGAAGATAAAATTGAAACATATAAAGGTTTTGGTGTTTATTATGATAATCCCCGGAAAGTTGAAAAGAGCAAACTACGCTCAGAAGCGGGTTGTATTCTTGAAAAAACAGATATTGATAAACTTCCAATTCTTGAAAAAAAATATACTATCCGAACATTTCCGAGAAAGGAATACATAATAACAGAATTTCCATTCAAGGGAAAAATATCAGTATTTTTCAGCATTATGAAAGTTTATCCTGCATTGAATAAATTTGCAAACAAGAATGGATACAATGAAGAAAGTCTAGTAATGGAAATATATGATGTTCCTAACAAAAAGATTCTTTATAGGAAAGAGATAATTAGTGTCCATCCATAAAGTTTAGAAAAAATATTTGGACACTAATTACACTGATTTACACTAATTTGATTCGTGTTAATTTGTGTAATTAGTGTCTTTTTATTAGTTTACGGATGGACACTAATAAAGAATGAGAAAGCACGAACACACAACATTTATAGCAGCATCACATGAAAGAACTACTTGATTTAGTAAAGGATAAAATGAGCAAACTATTTATCGTTTTTATTTTATTTCCATTGAGTTTACTCTCAATTGTAACATTTTCTTATTTTTGAAGTCCTTATTGATTATAGTATGGGTTTTTACATATAGGGTTTTGTTGTAATTCACTTATAAACTTAAATAAAAAAAATGACATTATTCAAAAATATCTAAAAGTATTTATCACTTTTAAATTGAAAATTGCAATTCGAAATTGGGAAAAAGTCAGGTTATTAGTAATCCCGAAGTGTCGGGACTAATTTCTTCCCGAAGTTTCGGGATCAGATGATTAACATACTATACTATAAACGGTATATAATTTAACATCTTGTCATACATGTAATCTAAATTGTAAACAGGAATATGAAAAATGCCAAAAATCTCTGTATTTTATTATTTGTAATAATCTCAATATTAGGATATTCACAAGATACAATTCAGAAGAAATCTTATCAAACTCAAAAAATCGTCAATAGTCCGATAGTTATTGACGGAGTAATGGATGATGAATCCTGGAATTTAGTTGAATGGGGAGGTGATTTTATTCAACAAAGACCTTATGAAGGCAAACTGCCATCGCAACCAACATATTTTAAAATACTTTACGATGATAATAATTTATATGTTGGTGTGCTTAACTATGATAGTGTCCCCGGTGAAATTGACAGGCGGATGTGCCGTCGCGATGATTTCGAAGGAGACTTCATTGAGATAAATATTGATAGTTATAATGACCAAATGACAGCTTTTTCGTTTACATTAAATGCAGCGGGTGTACGTGGTGATGAAGCAATTACCGAAGATGGTAACAATTGGGATGAAACATGGGACCCGATTTGGTATGGAAAAACATCAATGATTGATTCGGGTTGGGTAGCCGAAATAAAAATACCTTTTACGCAATTGCGTTTTGGGAAAAAAGCAAATCATAGTTGGGGCATGCAGTTTACA
>JAIOSH010000161.1 GCA_021107685.1 Bacteroidales bacterium
ATTATACCTGTTTGAATATCTTCTAAGCTTATCGGGATATCGGTAAAACTTTCCAATTGGTAAGCACTAATGGTGTAAGTTCCGGATTCGACTACTTCATAGTTTAGAGGGACATCTATACTGCTACTGAGAAGTGTTTCCGGTAAAGTGTTTATTGCCAGCCCAAAATCGTCTGATGTTTTTGAATATAGATGATTTATATTGTCGTTTATCAAAAATTTATATGCATCAAATTCGCTATCAAAATCAGTAGTTGCATTTTCATTAAAGCAAATAATTGTTTCATCGCTAAATACCCCGCCTTCGGCTATTAATCTTAATGAATTAACTTCAGGGTCTTTATAAATTGCCTGCCCTTGATGAAGCCTTGCCGAATTATCCATAGAAAAAGTTCCGGTATTTCCCGGAGAGTCAACTTTTAAGAAAAAGCCCTGCCCGGGAGCAATATATTGTGTTGCTCCGTTTATTCCCGATCCACCTTTAATATAAACTGCAAAATCACCGAAACCATCGTTTAGTGAATTATCCCAGAAATAAAATGCATGATCAAGGTTGGTAAGGGAAATGCCACTGCTTTCAATGTCGATAGTTGAAGGATATGGATTACCAACTAAATTATATCCGTCGATATTTTCTGTTGAATTGTTGGTATATGTTAATCCGCTAATGCTTTGGGTACCCGTCAAAAGATTGCCTGAATAATAAACTATATTATTCCCGGCAAAGGTAGCGGCATAACCCTGCATAATATTTAATGGAATATTTGGCGAAAGAATTGGAATAAAATTGCTTATTGTTTCATCATAAAACAAAAGTGAAGCATCGGTAAAAACAGATGACAATACATTTTCTGCCTGTGGAGAAACATAATGCCAGATATCCTGCAATGCTGCACCGCCTGTAAGAAATTGCTCAACCATAAATGACCCGCTTCCATTTATTGTTCCGTTATCAAGCAATGAACCTGTTCCGTTAATATCTGATTTTACGGTAAAAGCACCATTATTTAAAAAATTTCCATTTAATGTTAATTGCTTCTCAGGCATTACATTAAAATCTCCGGATGCAATATAAAATGCACTTTTACATATCAGATTGCCATTTAAATTAAGCTCGTTTATACTTTTGTTAACAATCATATTGTTAAAGGTGTTTGTTCCTTCAATGCTTTGTACTTCAGTGCCGGAGAACTTAATTGTTCCCTCATCCAGATCAAGTGATTCATTATTGTTGATCCAGTTACCCTGAGCATTAAGAAAAGTACCCGAAGTTGCTGTAATATGTGTATTTTCATCTATCACCAATTGAGCTTTTGCTTTTGGTAAATTCCAGCATATCATTATTAATAATATGCTCAGGAAAATTGTTTTTGATCTTGTTTTCATGGTTATTTTTATATTATTAATTTTCAATTTTTGCACTAAATTACGACAAACAGGTATGCTATTTCAAGGATGCCTGAACAAGTGGTAGGAGTTTCTTGATAATTGGTGGGGTTAATTTACCAGGCGGTAAAACATATAGCAAACAATAGATATTTAAAGTGAACTATACTTCGACTTCGCTCAGTATTAAAAGTTAGGATACAGGCATAAAGTTGGACACTATCTTTTATTTTGAACCATATAAGGCATATAAGAGCATGTAAGAAAGAATCTTATATGCCTTATATGGTTTTAATTTGTCCAATTTTTAACTGGTAACAAAAAGTTATAAATACCTAAAGTTTTTTTTAAGAAATTAATCAAAAATCATTATAATTTTTGGTAAATTTGTAGAAATTTTGTTCAAATGAAATATCTATGATTGTTTTTAAACACATACCTGTATGCCGAAGCACTTCGGTGCGCAGACACAAGATAATGATTAATAAGTACATTCATTTTTCCTTATATTTTCTTATATGCCTTATATGGTGCAATTTTTAAACAGATGAAAACAACTAACTTTATAAATTCCTTTAAGTTGATTTTGGTACTCATTATAACTTTGAATTCTTTTGATTTATTATTATCCCAATCTTTGGAAACTGATAGTCTTGAAAATGTTTTAAAATCAGCTACTGTTGACGAAAGGATAAAAATATTAAAAGGCCTGGCTAAAAAAAACTTTTCAACTTCGCCGATGAAAACAATAGAATACTCAAAACGAGTATTGGAATTAGCACAAAAAACTGATAATATAATTGAAGAGGCTGTCGCTTTTAGATACATAGGTTCTGGGTATTATACAATTGGATCCTCTCATGAAGCGATAAAATATTTTCAGCAATCGGTAAATCTTTATGAAAAGCTGGAAAACAAACAGAAAACCTCAACACTTTTAAGCTACATTGGAATGGCATATAAGGATTTAGGCGAGTATGATAAAGCATCGAAATACTTATTTGAGTCACTTATAGTTGCTGAGGAAATGTTGCTTGAAGATGCTTCAGAAGAGAAAAGGACAAATTTAAAAATCACAATTATTGATATTTATAACAGTTTAGGTAATGTATATTCAAAATTATATAAGAATGATAAAGCGCTTGAATATTATAACAAGACTTATGAATTAGGTTTAGAGATTGATGATAAACAAGGAATAGCCACAGCATTACATAATATGGGAAATATAAACCTTGATTTTGGTAATTTAGATACAGCAGAAGTATTATTGAAACGATCATTAGAAATTAAAACACAATACGGTGCAAAAAATAGTATTCCATCAACATTGCATAATTTGGCTGATGTGTATTGGAACAAAAAAGATTATGCGGAAGCATATAATTTGTATGAGCAAGCTATTAAAATGAACAGAGAAACAGGAAATAATTACAGCCTTGCCTATGGATTAAACAATATTGGCGGATTGTGTATTGAACTGAAAGAGTTTGAAAAAGGTATAAAGTTTCTTTCTGAGGCTCAGAAAATAGCGGCAAAAATGGATTCTAAAGACAGATTAAAGGAAAATTATTTAATAACTTCTGACCTTTATTTTGCAATGAATGAGTTTGAAAAATCACTTCATTATCATAAGTTATTATCTGAGATAAAAGATACAATTTATAATGAAAACAGCAGTAAACAAATTGCAGAAATGCAAACCAAATATGAAACCGAAAAGAAAGAAAAAGAAATTCAAATACAATCATTAAAATTAGAAAACCGTGAGAGCTTGATCATTTTCATTGCTGTGTTTATTTTATTCATCACTTTAGTAGTAGTTTTATTGTTTAATCGTTACAAATTAAAACAAAGAAATTTTCAAAATGAGCTTGAAAAAAGTAATCTTGAAATTGAACAGAAATTATTGCGATCACAAATGAATCCTCATTTTATTTTTAATTCCTTAAATTCTATTAAAAGTTTTATTATTGAAAATGAACCAGATTCGGCTGAAATATATCTCGGAAAATTTGCAAAGTTAATGCGATATATTTTAGATAATTCACGTGAATCGTTTATTCCGGTGGAGGATGAAATTAATACATTGCAGCTTTACATGGAATTGGAAAGAGTACGATTCAGTAACAAATTTGATTTCAAAATTAATATTGAACCTGAAATAGATGTTGAAAGAACCTATATTCCGCCGATGCTTATTCAACCATTCGTTGAAAATTCAATATTACACGGTGTTACAAAGAAAACAAATAAAGGGGAAATTGATCTTGATTTAATAAAAGAAGGAAATATAATTAA
>JAIOSH010000426.1 GCA_021107685.1 Bacteroidales bacterium
ACCATAATTAACGATGGTAAAGTAGGAATTAACTCAAGTACACCCTCACATACACTGGAAATAAACGGAGATATGTTAGTAGGTTCGAATTCATATTTCCTTGGCAATATAGGAATAGGAACCGGCAACCCTAACTATGAGTTAGATGTAACAGGAGATATTAATTTTACAGGCGATTTGCTGTATAACGGAAATGTTTTCAATCCTAATTATTGGCAGCAAAACGGAAATAATATATATTATGATAATGGGAATGTGGGGATAGGGACTGACAACCCACTAAGCAAATTACATGTTATCGGGGATGTTTTTTTATTAGGTCCTAATTCTGAAAATCAACTTCAAATATTAGGCAATGAACAAATTCCTGAGAGAAGGGGTATAAGCATAAGTGATGACCCTAACGGTGCATTCAATTTTTATATTCACAGTTGGCAAAGCAATGCAGCATTCAATTTTATTGATGCTCAAAATAATAATAATTTGATGACAATAAATGAGAATGGCAATGTTGGAATTGGCATTTATCCTTCGGCAAAATTTGAAGTAGATGGTAAAATTAAGACAACGGAATTACAAATAACCGATGGTTCGACAAATACTAATGGTCAGATCCTTATATCAGATCAATATGGAATTGCATCATGGACAGATCCTTCCGAATTAAATGATGGTGATTGGTATATAAATGAAAGTAATGGAAATATTTATACTGTAGATAACTACGTTGGAATTGATAATCAAAATCCCATTACAGAATTAGATGTTTGTGGGGATATTGTTTTAGGAATGCCTGGTGAAAATTTTATTATTCACTCACGTAAATGGATAGGCGACCAATTAATTATTGCCCCACAAAATAATAATAGTGGATGGGATTGGTCAAAATCAATAACTCTTTTTGATAATGGTAAAGTTGGTATTGGATTTTCTGATCTACAATATGCCATTGCAAAACTGACTGTTGATGGTGATATATTAGCCGAAGAGATAAAAGTAAGAATTAATGCAGGCGGCGGTTCAGATTTTGTATTTGATGACAATTACAAGCTACCTGATCTTGATGACATTGAGAATTACGTAAAAACCCATAAGCACCTGCCTGATATCCCTTCAGCCGAAGAAATGCAGGAAAACGGGCTGGAGCTTGGCGATATGCAGATAAAACTTTTACAGAAAATAGAGGAATTAACCTTGTATGTGATAGAGTTGAAGAAGGAGAATATGGAGATGAAAAAGGAAATTAAAGAATTAAAGGAGGATTAAGCTATGAAACTTAAATATTTTATTCCTGTATTTTTTCTTATTTGTGTTAGTTTAACTTATGCACAAGATACCACATTAACAAATAAGTATTTTAAACTGGTAAAAACTTATAACTCTATTGATGAAGTTTACCTTGCACACCCCGAATTAAAGCCCTCTCCACCACATATTGTAATTAATGATGATCAGGTTCTTTTTTTTGATGATAACAGGGAAGTGATAAAGCGAATGCCTGTTATTAAGGAAAAAGAATTAATTGAAGAGGATATGAATTTAGGTGAGAATGCCATTGGGAAAAAAATAAATTATGAATATGAAATTGTATCTGATAAGGTACTTATAGTTACAACATATCACCAAAGTGAACAGCCTGACATTAAATATCCTGTTCAAAGGGTTTTATATAATGATAGAGGAGAATATATTACTAAAATAGATCCACATTTTAATATAACACAGCTTTCACCTAATAATGAATACATACTTGCTTATTGTCATAGGACGAGGGATAAAGCACATATATTCAGCTATTCTGATGGAAAATTAATTTCTGACAAATTATTTATTGGGAAAAATACAAATGCTTCATTTTGTGCGAATTCAAAATATATTAAACTTAAAAATACTAATCATGGAATTATTAAAATTATAGATGTTAATGGATTGCAAGTTTTTTATTTAAATTATAGAGAAAATTTAAAAAGCCATGTGTTTGATTTCTTCTTTTTTGAAGAAACAGATAAAGTTTTAGTTTCTACTTTTCCAATAAACATGATATATCTGATGGATTTAAATTCTAGACTAAACTGGAAAAAAGAGATTCAGGTAGTTGAAAAATGTTATTTAGTTCACAATGAAAAGGAACTTCTAATTCATGCAAGAGACGAGATAATTGACCCTGAAAATTATAATAATTATATTAAATTATTGAATGTTTGGGATGGTGATGTTTTGGATAAAATATTATGTGAGGAAGTTGCGATTTTTAGAACTCATTTTTTTATCATTAAAAAAGGAGGATTTTATTATGAATATGAAATTAATTAGTATAATAACTATTTTCGTTATTCTATTGCTCAGTAAGATTTATCCTCAAACTTGGCCAATATTACAATCTGATGATCCATCTAATTTTTACATTTTTCATTGTACTTTGGGAGAAATTCATGAAACAGGCGGAGATCACTTTCATGAGGGGATTGATCTTGATTGTAGCAATAGTGGTGTAAATTTAAGGTCAATTGAAGATGGTGAAGTTTTGGATGTTATTAATGGTGAAGATATTGAAATTGGTCATGATTTATCAGGAGGGGAATATCAAAGAAAATCAATATATCGACATTTAAGTAATATAAATGTTTCCCAGAATCAACAAGTAACTGCAGGAACTACAATTTTAGGACAAGCAGGTAACCATCTACATCTTGAAATGCGTGTATTGGACGGAACTGATTATAAAATTATACATCCTTTCGGTAATAATACCGGATGGCAACTTACTTTGCCTACTGGACATCCAGACACCTATTTACCTCAAATAAATGATATAATTATTGAACCATTGAATAATCAGGCTAATTATGTTCTTTCCGGTTTTGATGTGTTCGATCCTAACAACAATGATGGTGCGGTAACTTTCCATACTGATTATTTAAAAGCTCATATTGCTTCTACAACACCGTATAGTAACTTTTCTACCGGTCCTTTATACAATTATCCAGATGAAAAAATAATTGTATGGGGTAATATTGCCTTTATTGTTAATGCAAGAGATATTGGAGTTAATACAACTCCCGGGACAGGAACACATTCTGGTGAAGGACTTACAGTTAAGTATATTGAATACTCATACATTGACGAAAATAGTAGTGTACATAATAAATATATTGTTGATTTTTCAGAAATATTAGACGACGAAAGCTACATGGAAGAACAACTTTTTCATACTGTTTTCGACCCAGATCATAGACTGTATGGAAATAATGATTTTATCGAATTAAGAAGCATTAATGATGTCTATTTACACATTCATCGACAAATAAATGGCATTCAAAGTAACGGAATATGGTTCACAAGAGCGCATCATTACACGCCACATGTTTTTAATCAAACTCCTACTTATATAGCATTGGTAAACGAAGAAGCGCTTTATAAAGACGGTGAACAAACATTAAATTTTTATG
>JAIOSH010000271.1 GCA_021107685.1 Bacteroidales bacterium
TATATCAATACAACCAAAACAAAAACAGGCTTAAGTGTAAAAGCAATTTTAGATGAGACAGTTTATGAAAAGGGAATTAAAATATCCGATGATGAAATGAAAAAAATTAATGTCAAATATCACGACGTACTACCTCAATGGAATTACACGATTTTTCCTTCTTAAAATCGGATTTAATTTTTGAGCGAACACTAAGTTGCGTTCATAGATGAAATATGGGAGAAACTGTTTAACTTGTGATAATGCCGATGAAATATCTTATATAAAAAATGATTTCGATAAGATAATAAGAATTTCAAATTCTTAATGTCATGTTTAAAATAAGGCTATTATACATTACTAATCAACAATAAGTCCTGTTTCGCTGTATCTGTATTTTTTTTCGCTTTTAATACTGCCGTCTTTATTATAATAAATATAAGTTTCACTTATGATTTCTTCCTTTTCATTAGGCACAATAATTATTTTACTTTTTATTTTTCCGTCATCAAAATATCCAATATTTTCTATACAAAAATCATTACTATTGTATTTAAAAGTATTCCTGCTTTTACGCTTAATAGTTTCATCATTATTATATGAGGTAAATTTTTGTTCAATTTTATTTCCCCTATCATCATATTTATATAAATTTTTATTTTTAAATAATCTTTCTCCGTTAGGATTATTAGAAATAGTTATCTCTTCTATAACATTTCCGTTTTTGTCATGTTTATATGTATATTTATTTCTGGATCTAATAGTTCCGTCTTTCTTATAAGATACCATTGATCTTTCAATCAGGTTTCCGTTTTTATCATGAACTAATTTAGGTTTTTCTCTGTTATCTTTATCAACTTTTTCAGTAACGTCAGTTTTTTTATTAGCTGATGTGCTTGTTTGCTCTGTCTCATCTTTAACAGCTTCGGTTTCCTTGTTTTCTTGTTGTTTACATTGTACTAATGATAAAATTATTAATACAATGAATATGTTTTTAATAGTTATTCTCATTTTTTTTATTTTTTTCATTTCTTTTATAATTTATAGGTTTTGTAAATTATTTTGGTTCTACTGCAATTTTAATGAATTTCTATTAGTTTCTATCAATTTCCACTGATTACCAATCACCGATTACCGATTACTTATTTACCTTCTCCTTTTATATTATTTATTGCCACTAATTACCTCCTGCCTATTGCCTGCTGCTTATTGCCTACTGCCTATTGCCTACTTTTATCATGTTTCTCCTACAACTTGCTATAAGTTTTTCAATCACTAACATGCTGTAAATATAATTTCATTTAAGAGACTATATCAATCCTCTTCCGATTTTTTTTATCTTGTTATTAGCATTAAGCTCTTTTATTAATTTGTCAAGTATCCCATTTACAAATATCTTACTTTTTGGGGTGCTGAATAATTTTGAAATCTCAATGTATTCGTTCATTGATACTTTTATTGGTATTGAAGAAAATTCCTGTAATTCTGCCAATGCCATTTTCATAATAATAAAATCAACTACTGCAATACGTTCCATTTCCCAGTTTTTAGCTATATTTGAAATTAAATTTGCATAATCTTCACTATGTATAATAGTTTTTCTGAATAAGTGAATTATAAAATCGCGATCTTCACTAGTATTATCTTTTTCTGTCTGTTTAAATATTACCGGTAATAATTCAAATTCATCCCATTCCTCTTTAAAAGATTTTAATGTTTTAATAATCATTATTGAAACAGTATAATAAGCATCAGCCCAGTGTATGTTTTTTTCTTCATAAAAAGATTGTAATATTTCAGATGAAGCAATATATTTTGAGAATATTTTAATTATTATTTCTTTATCCGAATGATAAGAATTATAGGGAGAATTAATGTAATCTGTGTATTCCTTGCTTTCTTTTATTGTTTGATATAGCTTTTTAAAAATGTTTTTTTCTTCAACCCATGATATTCTTAATAAATCTATTTGCTTTGTTAAATTTTTGTTATCAGCAAGTTGTTTGATAAATTTATTGTCAATAAACTTAGTATTAGGATTTAAGTCTTCTGCAGTTGGTAAATATTTTAATTTTGCTTCTTCATTTTTTTTCTTAGCAAATTCTACAATTTCAATAATAAAAGAAAATTGATAAATATATAGTTCATAAAGCTTATCAATACTTTTCAATAAATTTTTTTCTCCAATATCAATACTGTCGTTTTTTGACTGGAAAAAAGCATATAAGGCTTGTAAAACCTTAATTCTAAGTTGCCGTCTGCTTAGCATAATATAATTTCAAAGAAATTTTATGCAAATATATATTTATTTAATTTTTTTAATCAGTAATTAATAAAAATTTATCTATAAAATTTTTTTTCTGTTTAATTTTATTAATTTTGTTAATAGATTTTTTTAATACTATAATAATTATGCAAATTTATAAATTCAGAATTTTATTAGAAGATCAGGATAATTTTTTAAGAGATATTGAAATAAAACCTAATCAGACTTTTGAAGATTTTCATAAAATAATTTTAAAATCAAATGATATAAATAGCAAAGAATTAGCCTCATTTTATATTTGCGATAGGGAATGGGACAAGTTAGAGGAAATTACACTTATTGATATGATGACCGATGATGTGAAAGAAAATAATGATGAGAGTGAAGCAAATTCATCTATAAATGTGATGAGTAATTCAAAACTTAAAGATTTTATTAAAGACACTCATCAACGGTTAATTTATCAATACGACTTTCTTAATCCACATACGTTTTATTTAGAATTGATAAAAACCGTTTCATCAAAACAAAATGTTAAATACCCAAGATGTATAAAAAGCAAAGGAAAAATTCAGAAAAATAATAATGATACATATTCTGATAAAGATCACCATATAAGCGATAAATTACTTAATGATTTTAACGAAATGCTGAAAGACAGTTATGATTATGAAGGTGAAAATTACTAATTATTTTTTTTTATCCAAACAAATTTATATTTGGTAAAAAAATCCATTAAAGATTTTGAATAACTCAGATTCTCACAAACTTTTTATAGCCATTGTAGGTCCAACCGCAATCGGAAAAACAGCAATCAGCATTGAACTTGCAAAAGAATTTGAAACAGAAATAATTTCTGCCGATTCAAGACAGTTCTACAAACAATTAAAGATTGGCTCAGCTACTCCTACAACAAAAGAACTTAATACTGTAAAGCATCATTTTATTGGAAATTTATCTGTTACGGATTATTATAATGTTTCAAAATTCGAGACGGAAGTCATAGATTTTTTAAATATTTTTTTTTCTAAAAATAAATATGCAATAATGGTTGGTGGTTCGGGTTTATATATTAATGCGGTTTGTTATGGCATTGATGAGCTTCCCGATGTAGATGAAACACTTCGTGAACATTTGAAATCTATTTATAAAACATCAGGTATTGAACCATTGCAAAAACAATTAAAGAAATTAGACCCTGAATATTACTCCATAGTAGATTTACCTAATCACAAAAGATTGATGAGAGCTTTAGAAGTTTGTATAATAACAGGTAAAACCTACACTTCATTTAGAAATAAAACACCTAAAAAGCGAAATTTCAGAATCATAAAAATTGGATTGAACCGTGAACGTACTGAACTTTTTGATATTATTAATAAACGTGTTGATAAAATGATTGAACAGGGATTAATTGATGAGGTAAAAAACCTGTATCAATTCAAAAACCGGAATGCTTTAAATACTGTTGGATATAAAGAAATTTTCGATTATCTTGATAATAAAATAAAGCTTGAAAAAGCTATTGAAAATATTAAAACCAATACACGGCGTTATGCTAAACGACAGCTTACATGGTTTAAAAAAGATAAATCTATTCATTGGTTTCATCCCGATGACAAAGAAAAAATTATTGATTTTATAAAAACAAATTAATTTATCCAGGGCTGTTCAATGCTAAATAATTTGTTAATAACTATAACACTAAAACAGAAAATTATAAATAGAAGGCCACGAATGCACGAATTTTAACGAATATTTTATATTTATTAGTTTTTTATTAGTGCATTCGTGGCTAAAAAATTATTATAAAACCAGTTATTAACAATTTAAAATATGAAATACATAGTTTTAAAATAGAATTGAATAGCCCTGTTAATTTATCAGGATTTATTATTTTTGGCAAAAATCAGAATTTAAATTCAGAGGATAAAAGCACCTAAAATATGTGTATCAATATACAAGCACTTGCTAGACTTAAATTAATTATAATTATTTTTTGCTTTTCAGGTTCAATTCTTTTTTCCAATAATAAAGATACTTTACTTGTTACTGACTCATCTGCGGTATTTTATTATTATAATAATATTGATGTTGCAGGATTTCATAAACTTTATAATCTGGATACATCACTTACAGGAATTCAAAACTATGATCCTTTATTCTCTGATAATAAATATTATGCTTCCTTAGGGAATATCGGTCTGGCTCATAAAAATCTTGTATTTTCTCCTTTTATAACACAAGGTTTTAATTTTGGTACTAATTCTTTTGATAATTATTTATTTAAAAATGATAAAATAAAATATTACCGTGTTGTAAAAGCATTCACAGATTTATTTTATGTGATGGGAGCTAAAAAGGAGCAATTTCTCAGGGTGATACATAGCCAAAATGTTACAAGGAGATTAACACTTGGAATTAATTTCAGGTTAATCCACTCACCGGGATTTTACAAAAGACAATTTTCAGATGATAAAAATTTTGTTTGTAAAGTGCAATATTCTACAAAAAATAAACGATATAGCTTAATTGCAAACTATATACATAATAAAATTAGTGTTCAGGAAAATGGCGGAATTACTTTTGATAGTATTTTTGAAAAGAATATTGAAAATAACAGGGAACTTTTTGATATAAATTTATCTAATGCTGAAAACAGATTAAAACAAAACAGCTTTTTTGTGAATCAATATTTCAGACTATCCAAAAATAATTTGCATTATACTGATTCAATGGATACTAAAGATAATGATAGTTTCGACTTAGGACAGATTTCCTATTCATTATATTTTTCTAAACTTTCACAAATTTACAAAGATGATATTGCAGACACCTTGTTTTATTGGACAACTTATGATAAATCAAATCCAACTTATGATTCAACATTTATTTATAAAATAGAAAATCAATTATTCTGGCATAATTCAGATGATAATAGAGAAAAAAAATATTTATTTTTTATAGGCTTAAAACACAGATATGTTGAGATTTCAGGATATGCTGATAAAAAATATTTCAATCAATTTATACCTTCAATAAATTCTTTAATCAAAATAATTAAAAATTTTGAATTAATATTAAAAGCTAAATATGTAAGCGGTGATTATAATGAAGGAGATTATGAATTAAATGCACAAATAAATCTAAAAAAAGGAAAAAGTAAATTTATATTTAAAGGAACTTATACCAAACAGGAACCCGAATGGTTTTATCAGCAATATTATTCCAATCACTTCCGATGGGACAATAATTTTAATAAACAAAAAATAATTTCCGGAGGATTAGCTTATAAATACAAGAAATTTGAAACAGGTGTTAATTATTATAAGATTAATGATTTTGTTTATTTAGATACATTGGCATACCCCTGCCGGTTTAATAAAGAATTGAATTTATTGAGTGCACACATATATAAAGATTTCAAATTAGGTTATTGGGGATTTGATAATAAATTAATATATCAATCTACGACAGAAGATAATGTTTTAAGATTGCCTGAATTAATTGCAAATATATCAATACATTATACGCGAAATTTATTTAAAAGTGCAGCAACACTTCAGCTTGGTTTTGATTTTTTTTACAACAGCAATTATTTTGCAGATGCTTATATGCCGGCAACAAGGAGCTTTTATCTTCAAAATAAAAAGGAAATTGGTAATTATTTTTATGGTGATTTATTCCTGATATTAAAAATAAAAAGAGCACGTTTATTTTTAAAATATCATCATATCAACAGTGGATTAACAAGTTATGATTATTATATGGTGCCGCATTATCCTATGCAGGATGGTGGTTTCAGGTTTGGGGTTTCATGGCGTTTTTATGATTGATTGAAATGCACATAACGGTATAATAGTTAAATCCTATCAAGTTCAATTGTAAAATGCCGCATAATTGGAGCTTCATAAATAATTTTCAATCCTTTTTTAATTTTGTTTCTTCTTTCATAAACATTAGCAAGACAAACAGCTACATAATCCATGTGGTTATTTGTATAAACACGTCTCGGAATAGTTAAACGTACTAATTCAAGTTTAGGATATCTGTTCTTTTTCGTAATAGGGTCTCTGTCAGCAAGTAAAGCTCCGATTTCAACTCCTCTTACACCTCCTTCTAAGTATAGTTCAACAGCTAAAGTTTGTGCCCTAAATTCTTCCTTAGGAAAATCAGGCAAAAATTTTGTTGCATCAACAAAAATTGCATGACCACCATAAGGAAGTTGAATGGGAACCCCGTATTCTTCAAGTCTTCTGCCAAGATGTGCTACCTGTTCAATACGTGTTTCAAGGTAATCAAATTCGGTTCCTTCTTTTAATCCCTGTGCAAGTGCATTTATATCCCTGCCGGCTAAACCACCATAAGTTATATAACCTTCAAACAAAATATTGTAAATACAGGCTTGCTTAAAAAGATTTTCATCTTTAAAACCAATAAATCCTCCGATATTTACAATTGCATCTTTTTTGCTGCTCATGGTCATGCCATCAGTATAAGAATACATTTCTTTAACAATTTCCTTAATAGTTTTATTTTCGTATCCTTTTTCTCTTTTTTTAATAAAATAAGCATTTTCAGCAAAACGTGCAGAATCGAAAAAGACTATAACTCCATATTTTTTTGCAAGTGCATAAACTTCTTTAAGATTTTGCATGGAAACAGGCTGCCCGCCCGATGAATTACAGGTAATGGTAACAATAATTAAGGGAATTTTTTCATTAGGGTTATTTTTTAGAACTTTTTCTAATTTATCCAAATCAATATTACCTTTAAAAGGGTGGATAGTAGTTGTATTAAATGCTTCATCAATAGTACAATCTATTGCCTTTGCCTTTCTAAATTCTATATGTCCTTTTGTTGTATCAAAATGAGAATTGCCCGGAATTAAATCACCTTGTTTTATTAAAACTGAAAAAAGTACATTTTCAGCAGCTCTTCCCTGATGAGTTGGTA
The DNA here is from genome assembly GCA_021107685.1 of Bacteroidales bacterium. Lineage (GTDB taxonomy): Bacteria > Bacteroidota > Bacteroidia > Bacteroidales > SMBSF39 > SMBSF39. Next base: position 7,202 of record JAIOSH010000271.1, read on the forward strand.
AAAAATAATCAAATCCAAAAATTTCTTTTATAGTATCTTTCATTTTATAATATGAGGATGAGCCTGCATAACTTTCATCACCAAGCATTAGCTCCGACCATTGCTTGTCGCTCATAGCACCGGTTCCTGAGTCTGTAAGTAAATCAATGAAAACATTTTCACTTTTCAAATTAAAAAGATTATATTTTGCCTCTTTAATCCATTTTTCTCTTTCTTCTCTTGTGCTTTTTTTAATTAGCTCAACCATTTTTATCTTATATGACTCTGCAAAAGGTAAATCCATAATATTGCTATTTGATAATTGAATTAATTTTGACAAAAATATATATATTTTTAAAAATAAATTTTAAATCTGTTTATTTAATATAAAATGATAATAAATTAAAAAAACCTGACAAAATTAATTGTCAGGTTTTTTATTTCAAAGCTAATGAAAAAAATTTATCACACTTCTATTTAGCAATTTTTATGCCAACAAAAGAATTGTTGCATAATTTGCTGATATTCTTGAGATTGAAGGTTTTTTAATTTTTATATCATATATAATTTATTATTATTATTATTATTATCGTAAAATAAATAATTCCGATTTCGGAAATGAATTTAAAAATTATTATTTAATTTCACAGGCTAATTAGTACTTGCACGAAAACGTTGCTTCTTGTCATTTCGACCGAAGGGAGAAATCTCCATCTATCTATATGTCAAGGCATGAGATTTCTCGCTCCACTCGAAATGACAGTTTTGAATAGTTTTCGTGCAAGCACTAATTAAAAAATACAAAAATAAATCACAATTTTTAATATTATGAAACAGATATTATTTACATTTTTATTTTTTATTCCTTTTCTATCAAATGCAAAATTTGAAGATTATTTTTTAAATAAAACCTTACGAATTGATTATTTCCATTCAGGTGATTATCAAACAGAAAGTTACTATCTTGATGAAATTAAAATTGAACCATACTGGGGTGGCTCACATATTAATCTTATTGATACGTTCAATTATGGTAAATATTATTTTAAAGTTTATGATTCTAAAACAGATTCTTTAATTTATTCAAGGGGTTATTCTACATTATTTGGTGAGTGGCAAACAACGGATGAAGCAAAAATAACAAGCAAAAGCTTTTCTGAAACTATTGTTATGCCTTATCCAAAAGAAAACATAAGGATTGAATTTTTCAGCAGGAATAAAAAAGGAATTTTTGAAAAGAAATTTGAATATTCGGTTGATATTAAAAATTATTTTATTTCACCTGAAAGATCAAAGGAATACCCATATTTTGATATATTAATTTCAGGCTTGCCTGAAAAAAAAGTTGATGTTGTAATACTTCCCGAAGGATATACAAAAGATGAAATGGGTGTTTTTATAAACGACTGTAATAAATTCGCAGAATTTTTGTTTACTTTTTCACCATATAAAGAATATAAAAATAAGTTCAATATCAGGGGTGTTTTAGCACCGTCGGAAGGGTCGGGGAGTGATATTCCTGCAGATAGCATCTGGAAAAAAACTTTAATAAATTCAAGTTTTTACACTTTTGATAGTGAACGATATTGTATGACAACTGATAATAAAAGTGTTAGAGATTTGGCTGCAAATGCACCTTATGATCAGATTTATATTTTGGTAAATACTGAAAAATACGGAGGTGGTGCTATTTTTAATTATTATTCAGTTAGTGTGAACAGTAACAAACAAGCAGCAAAGATTTTTGTACACGAATTTGGACATGGATTTGCAGGATTAGCAGACGAATATTATACATCTTCAACTTCTTATAATGATTTTTATCAATTAGATGTTGAACCATGGGAACCGAATATTACAACCTTAGTTGACTTTGATAAAAAATGGAAGCATTTACTTAAAAAGAAAATACCAATACCAACACCGGATGAAGAGAAATATTATAAAAAATTAGGAGTTTTTGAAGGCGGCGGTTATGTTGCAAAAGGAGTATATCGCCCTGCCTATGATTGTTTAATGAAATCTTTTAACGATGATCAATTTTGCGATGCCTGCAAAGAAGCAATTATAAAAATGATAAATTTTTATTCCGAATAAATTTTTTAATTTTGCATAAAATTAAAAATTGTGAAATTTATTTTAAAATATTAAAAATTATAGCAATAATGATCAAGCACTTATCATCATTTGTAGATAAAGCAACAAGTAAGAGAAAAAGAAAAATAGCCATTGCAGCAGCAGGTAATTATGAAGTTCTGAAAGCAATAAAAAATGCTATGTCGCAAGGTATAGTTGAACCCGTCTTTGTTGGGAATAAGCCAAAAATTGAATCAATAGCCCGTGAATTAGATTTTGATATTAGTTCTATAGAACTTATTGAGGTTCTGGATCCTTATGAAGCATCACTGCAAGCTGCTCAATTAATCAGAGATGGTCATGCCGAGATATTAATGAAAGGAATGGTTAGTTCACAACATTTGTTAAAAGCTGTGCTAAATAAAGAACATGGTTTAAGAAAGGGTGCTATTTTAAGCCATGTGGCTTTTTTCGAATCACCATACTATCATAAACTATTAGGTATTACTGATGCTGCTGTGAATGTTGCCCCTACTTTTGAAGATAAAATCGGTATTATTAATAATGCTGTTGAAGCATATCATCTCTTAGGTATTGAAACTCCAAATGTAGCAGTTGTCGGTTCTGTTGAAACCATTAATCCAAAAATGGAAGCAACTATGCATGCTGCTACGCTTTCAATGATGAATAAGAGACATCAAATTAAAGGATGTATTATTGATGGACCTTTGGCTATTGATAATGCTGTCTCAAAAGAATCGGCAGAAATTAAAGGTGTTAGCAGTGAAGTAGCAGGAAATGTTGACCTTATAGTTGCTCCGGATATTAATGGTGCTAATTTTTTATATAAAGCATTAAATTTTATTGGCGGTGCAACTGCTGCTGCTGTTATTATGGGAGCTAAAGTTCCTATTGTCCTTACATCAAGAGCCGATTCCGAACAAAGTAAATTTTTATCAATAGCTTTAGCAGCGGCTATTAGTTAAAATTCTTCTAATGAATACCATTCGTGTTTTAGCAATAAATCCGGGATCAACTTCAACCAAGGTTGCAATATATGAAAACGAAACACCTGTTTTTCTGAAAAATATTAAACACTCTAAAGAGGAACTTGAGAAATTTGAAAAAATTACCGACCAATTCCAATTCAGAAAAAATTTAATTTTAAATTTATTAGATGAAGTTGAGATAAATCCTGATACTATTAAAATTGTTGTTGGCAGAGGTGGTTTATTAAAGCCTATTGAATCGGGCATCTATTCGGTTAATGAAAAAATGAAGCATGACCTGAAAAACAGTCCGATAGGTGAACATGCGAGTAATCTTGGAGGCTTAATAGCCGATGATATTGCCGGATCGCTTCCTGATGCAAAAGCATATATTGCAAACCCTGTTGTTGTTGATGAGTTTGAAGATATTGCCAGAATAGCCGGTCATCCTAAATTCCGAAGGATATCAATTTTTCATGCCTTAAATCAAAAAGCTGTTGCACGGCAACATGCTAAATCTATTATGCGTAAGTATGAAGATTTAAATTTGATAGTTGTTCATCTCGGAGGTGGAATTACAATAGGAGCACATAAAAAGGGAAAAGTAATTGATGTTAATCAAGGCTTGGATGGCGAAGGACCTTTTTCTCCTGAAAGATCAGGTACATTGCCTGTTGGAGAGTTGATAGAATTGTGCTTTAGCAAAGAATATTCTAAAAAGCAAATAAAAAAAATGGTTACAGGCAAAGGAGGACTTGTTGCATATTTAGGAACTAATAATGCTTATGAAGCAGAGCAAAGAGCAATAGATGGGGATGAAGAAGCTAAATTATTATTAGAAGCAATGGCTTACCAGGTTTCTAAAGAGATTGGTGCTATGAGCACCGTTTTGAAAGGTCAGGTAGATGGTATATTGATAACCGGTGGTATAGCTAATAGTAAATGGTTTGTTAATCTTATCATTGAAAGAGTTCATAGAATTGCTCCAACACATGTTTACCCAGGCGAAGATGAAATGCGAGCATTGGCATATAATGGCTTACGAATAATCAGGGGAGAAACTAAAGCAAAAGAATATAAATAAATTTCTAATCTTCAATCAATTTTCCCGATTTATTAAAATAGAGTCCTAATTCCTGAGGGTCAATGTTTTTCTTTTTTCCATAAAGTTCTACATAATAAAAATCTTTACGGTCATTTTTTGTTGTTTTTTCAATAAAATTTACTTTATAGTCAGAACAATTTTTTTCTAAAAATCTTTGTATAGGTGCATAAATATTTTTTGTATCTATTTCAAAAGTTGTCATTAGCCATTGACCTTCAGTTGTGAATTGCGCAACTGTTTTTTTCTCTCTAAAAATAAATTTTGCAATATAATTGCTATCAAGAGTTTCCCATGTAATATCAGTTGCCCTTACAAACCTGCTTTTAAATTTTTTTAATACTATTTCGGGAGCTTCTACCTGATTGCTGTATTCATCTTCCAGACCTTTGGGTCTGATTACCTTTGTAAATTTACCAACCTTATTAAAATATAGTACAGTTATATACTTAACACCTTTAATTTTTTTGTATATTTGTACATAATAATAATTATTTCTGTCACTTTTCACTACTTTTTCGGCATACTGAACTTTCTGCGATTTATAATTTTGGTCAATATATCTTTTGATAGGTGAAAAAAGATTCTTAGGATCAATTTCTGTCTTTGTCAATACCCATACACCACCAGGCGAAAACTCCGCATTTGTTGTTTTATCTCTATATTCAAAATCCACAGTATAATTAGTATCAATAATATCCCATATTAATTCGGTAACTCTTGGGAATCGCTTATTGAAATTTTTTAAAACAATTTCAGGAACATCAATAATATCTTCATTTCCTTCATTTTCAACATCTTTCAATTCATCAGGTTTTATAACCTCTTCAATCTTGCCTGTTTTATTAAAATAAAGCTCAATTATAAATGGTTCTTTAACACCTTTGATCTTTCTGGATACTTGAATATAATAGTAATCTTTACGGTCTTTTTTTGTAGCTTTTTCAATAAAAAGAATTTTATCCTTTTTATAGTGTTCTTTCAAATATCTGTCAATTGGCGGATAAATATTATTGATATCCTGATCAACAACTGTCATTAGCCATTCGCCTTCAGGAGTGTATTCGGCATAAGATAATCTGTCTCTGAAAATAAAATCGACTTTATAATTATTATCAACCTGGTCCCACGATATATCAGTTGCCCTTGGAAAGCGTTTATTGAAACTTTTAATAATATTTTTCGGAGTATCATCATTATCCGATTGTTGTGCAAAAAGAACGGGTGTTAAAAAAATTAATAATAATAACAATTTTGTTTTCATTTTCTAATAGTTTTGAAATTAATATTTAATTAATTAAAAATTATTTTCTTATAATTTGTTTTCTATCAGGTCCAACAGATATAATTTTTATTGGAATACCAACCTGATGTTCAATAAAGTTAATATAATCTGATAGTTCAGCAGGGATATTATCAAATGAGGTAATATTATCAATTGACGTATTCCATCCTTTTAATATATTATAATCAGGATTTAATTTTTCATCCGGCAATTCAAAAGGGATGTAATCAATAATATCATTATTATATTTATATTTAGTACTGATATTTATATTTTCAAAATGGTTCAACACATCAGCCTTGGTCATTATAAGGCTTGTAACACCATTTAACATAATAGAATATTTCAAGGCAGTAATGTCTAACCATCCGCATCTTCTTGGGCGTCCTGTTGTTGAGCCGAATTCGTTGCCTTTATCCCTGAGTTTTTCTCCGGTTTCATCACTAAGTTCAGTAGGGAATGGTCCACTGCCAACGCGGGTACAGTATGCTTTAAATACACCAAATACATTTCCTATTCTATTTGGGGCAACGCCTAAGCCGATGCAAACTCCGGCTGTTATTGTATTTGAAGATGTAACAAAAGGATAGGAGCCAAAATCAACATCCAATAAAGTACCTTGCGCCCCTTCAGCTAATATTGATTTATTGTTTTTTAAACTTTGATTAATAAAATACTCACTGTCAATCGTTTTTAACGTTCTGATCTTTTCTATTGCTTCAAACCATTTTTCTTCATATTCGCTGAAAAGTAATCCGTCAATTAAATATTCAGTATAATCAAATTTATAAAAATCTATAATTTGTAAATGTTTTTGTTTTAAATTGTTATAATTTTTTTTAAAATCAGGGTTGTTTATATTACCTATTCTTATTCCGTCTCTTGCTGTTTTGTCAGTATAAGCCGGCCCTATTCCTTTTAAAGTTGAACCTATTTTGGATTTTCCTTTTGCATTTTCATAAGTAGCATCAAGTAAGCGGTGTGTTGGTAATATCAAATGAGCTTTTTTTGATATTAATAAATTTTTTTCTGCATCAATATTATTATTCTTAAGGTTAATAAGTTCTTTGTTAAATATATAGGCATCAATGATGACACCATTGCCTATGATATTTATTGTTTTTTCATTAAAAATACCTGAGGGAATTGTATGCAAAATAAATTTTTTATCATCAAATTCAATAGTATGCCCTGCATTAGGGCCTCCCTGAAATCTTGCAATTATATCGTATTCAGGAGTTAAGACATCAACAATTTTTCCTTTACCTTCATCACCCCATTGCAAGCCTAATAATACATCAACTTTCATAATTTATATAATATTTATTTGTGATTAATATTTTTTTTATTTTTACTATTTCCATAAAACGTCAGAGAATGATGAGTAATTTTAACATTAAGTAATTTCTCAACCGATTTTTTAATATCCTGTAATTTTGGATCGAAAAATTCTAAAACTTTGCCATCTTCGATATTTACGAAATGGTCGTGTTGTTTAGACCTGTATGATCTTTCATATTGAGCACAAGTGTTTCCAAACTGATGCTTTGTAACCAAATTACAATTTAAAAGTAATTCAATAGTATTATAAAGAGTAGCCCTACTAATCCTGTATTTATTTTTATTCATACGAATAAACAATGTTTCTACATTAAAGTGTCCATCAGTGGAATAAATTTCTCTAAGGATTTTATATCTCTCCGGCGTTTTTCTGTGTTCATTTTTTTTCAGGTATTCTGTAAATATTTTTTTTACAGTTTTATTTATTTCATAATTATTATTCATTTTTTTTTGTGATAAAAATAATGAAATTTTTTTTATTAATATTTAGTATAAATAAAAATAATTTTTTTTATTTTTTTATAAATATAAGTAATTTATTGTTAATTAAAAAATTAGCAACTATTTATTCTGATATTCGGTTAATTCTGTCAATTTTTTTTATATCTTTATTTTTTTTCAGATTACTGATTAAATTATTAAGATTTTGGGTGCTATAAACATAGAGCATAATAACTACTTCAACCATTCCCCCTGTGCTTTCAAGATGAAAAGAACGAATATTAAAATTAAATTCATCTGTTATAATTTTTACAATGTTATAAATAAAACCTTGCTTATCTATTCCTGATATTTTGATACCTGTCAGAAAACCTATTGATTCTTTATCTGTCCATTTTGCTTTTACAATTCTGTTTCCGAATCTCGACATTAATTGTATAGCATTAGGACAATTGGTTCTATGTATTTCAATAGGTTCATTAGGATTAATAATGCCTATAACATCATCTCCGGGTATAGGATTACAACAATCGGATATATCATAGCTTATTTTATAAATATTATCTTTTAATAAAAGTGTTTCAGGTTTATTTTTCAATTGTTCAATAATACTTTCAGAAAGTGTTTTATGTTCCGAACTTTTTGATTTTGTAAAAGGGCGTTTGATAATATTGCTGAGCCAGCTTCCTTTTTCATCTTCCTGGTAAAAAAATTTTAATTCTTTTAATCCAATTTTATTATTTGCAATATCAAAATACAGATCAATCAGGCTGGGATAATTATTACTTTCTTTAAATTTTGCAATATTTGATTTTACAAATTCAAGATTTAATTGATTAAAATATTTTTCAAGTTTTTTTTTCCCAACTTTGTAGAAATTTTTCTTTTCTTCTTTAAGAGCTAATTTTATCTTGGTTTTTGCTCTTGTAGTAACAACATAATTGAACCATTCGTCTTTAGGTTTTTGTTTTTTAGAAGTAATTATCTCAACCTGGTCGCCGCTTTTAAGCTTATAATTAAGAGGTGCAAGTTTATAATTTACTTTTGCTCCTATACAATTATTTCCAATTTCAGAGTGTATGGCATAAGCAAAATCCAGAGCAGTTGAATTGACAGGTAAATTTCTTAACTCGCCTTTAGGTGTAAAAATAAATATTTCATCAGAAAACAAAAAGCCTTTAAAATCGTCAATAAAGTTAATAGCATTTGAATCTGAACTTTGCAGCATATCTTTTATTCTATTTAACCATCTATCAATATTGGTTTCAATATTTGATGAATTTTTATATTTCCAATGAGCTGCAAAACCTTTTTCAGCAATTTCATCCATTCGTTTTGTTCTGATCTGTACTTCAACCCATTTACCCGTATGACCCATAACTGTTGTATGAAGTGCTTCATATTCATTGGCTTTAGGTATGGATATCCAATCGCGGAGACGATCAAGATTAGGACGGTAAAAATCAGTTACAATAGAATATATTTTCCAGCAATCGGATTTTTCATTTTCTAATGGACTGTCAATAATTATTCTTATAGCAAATAAATCATAAACTTCTTCAAAAGGAATTTCCTTTTTCCTCATTTTTTCCCAAATAGAATATATTGACTTTTCTCTTGCAATTATTTCATATTTTATGCCTTGCTTACCGAGTGCTTTTTTTAATGGAAAAATAAATTTAGTTATAAATTTTTTTCTTTCCTGTTCCGATTCTTTTAATTTTAAGCTTATATTTTTGTAAATATCAGGTTCAGTATATTTTAGAGCTAAATCTTCTAATTCGGTTTTTATTGCATATAAACCTAATCTGTGTGCTAATGGAGCGTATAAATAAATAGTTTCTGATGCGATTTTAAGTTGCTTATCTAATGGCATTGCATCTAAAGTACGCATATTGTGTAAACGATCTGCCAGTTTTATTAATATTACACGAACATCATCTGAAAGAGTAAGCAACATCTTCCTGAAATTTTCAGCTTGTACTGAACTTGTTGAATAATCAAATATTCCTTCAATTTTTGTAAGTCCATCAATTATTTTTACTACTTTTTCTCCAAATAAACTTTGTATATCTGCTAATGTAAAATCCGTATCTTCAACAACATCATGAAGAAATGCACAGATTATTGATGTAGTGCTTAAACCAATTTCTCCTGCAACGATATGAGCAACTTCAAGCGGATGATATATATAAGGTTCACCTGTTTTGCGTCTCATATCTTTATGAGCATCTACTGCAAAATTAAAGGCTTTTCGTACAATTTTTTTGTCTTCAGTTTTTGAATTCCAAACTGTTAACAAATTCCTGTATCGTTTTAATATTTCTTTTCTTTCTTTTTCAGGATCACTTACATACATAGAAGCTCAAATTCAATATTATATAGAAAAGCATTTTTTATATATAAAGCATTGATAAATTCTTAACAAAATTACATTAAAAATTTTTACGTTAATAACTAATTAGTAAATTTGGCTAAATAATATTTTGAGGTGCTGGGGAAATATTTTGGTCGGACAATTCCTTTACTTGTAATAGCAAGAAGGAGCTTATATTTTATTGCTAAACCCTTTTTGAATATAGTAATATAGCATTTGCA
>JAIOSH010000593.1 GCA_021107685.1 Bacteroidales bacterium
ATAACTTCTTTATTCGGTGCATTGCCTTTTTTACTTAGTGGTTCTATTACCAATTATACTGATGCTTTTTTTGAAACTATCTCAGGTTTTACAACAACAGGAGCAACTATTCTTACTGATATTGAGGTATTACCAAAAGGAATTTTATTCTGGAGAAGTCTGACACACTGGATAGGAGGTATGGGTATTATTGTTTTATCAATCGCCATATTGCCAATATTAGGTATTGGCGGGATGCAGTTATTTGTTGCAGAAGTTCCCGGAATAGTACCTGATAAATTACATCCAAGAATTACACATACAGCTAAAAGACTTTGGATGATTTATGTTTTTTTTACAGTGATTGAAACTGTTTTATTAAAGCTTGGAGGAATGAATCTTTTTGATGCCTTATGTCATGCTTTTGCTACAATGGCAACCGGTGGATTTTCTACGCAAAATGACAGTATTACAGGTTATTCCCCGCTAATTCAATATATCATTATAATATTTATGATAATAGCTGGCACAAATTTTACTTTGCATTATTTTGCCCTTCATGCCAATATTAAAAAAATATGGAAAAATGAAGAATTCAGATTTTATATCTATTTCATTTTTGGGATGTGTATATTTATTATGTTTTTTATATTTTTTTTAAGTGATATTAGATTTGAAGAAGCATTCAGAAACTCACTTTTCCAGGTGGTTTCAATTATTACTACTACAGGTTTTATAACTTCTGATTATTTGATTTGGCCCGGTTATTTATGGTTTTTAATTTTTATATTGATGTTTATTGGTGGTAGTGCGGGTTCTACAGGAGGAGGTATAAAAGTTGTTCGTCAGCTATTACTTTTTAAAAACAGCGGACTTGAATTAAAACGATTAATACATCCACAGGCAATTATACCGGTACGATACAATGGTAAAGCAGTTCCACAAAACATTATTTTTAAGGTTATGGCTTTTTTCCTTTTTTATATGATCATTTTTGCTCTCGGCACTTTGGTTATGGCTCTGCTTGGTCTTGATTTAAAATCAGCTATAGGCTCTTCTGCTGCAACATTAGGAAATATCGGTCCCGGAATCGGTTCTGTCGGACCCGTTGGTAATTATGCTGATATCCCTGCTTTTGGAAAATGGTTTTTATCTTTTCTTATGCTATTAGGAAGACTTGAATTATTTACTGTTCTGATTTTATTTTCTCCTGCTTTTTGGAAAAAATAATATTTTTTAATATTATCCCAGTAGCTCCTTTTTTTTCATTTATATAATTAATACACGTTTCAGAGCATTTTTTGTAAAAATCAGAATTATTTAAAAGTTCTTTTGATTTATTTATTAGTTCATTGCTGTTGTTAATACTAAAAGCTCCTTCCGATTTTATAAGGTCTTTTGCTTCCTGGAATTTATGATAATTAGTCCCGAATATAACAGGTTTGCCAAAAGTAGCTGCTTCTAAAATATTATGTATTCCTTTACCAAAGCCGCCACCTATATATGCTATTGCAGAATATTGATATAAATGAGAAAGTATGCCGATACTGTCAATAATCAAAACATCTGCATTTTTAATATTATCAGCTTTTGCTTCGGAATATTTTATTGCTTTCCTGTTAATTTTTTTTAAGAGTAAATTTATCCTTTCAATATTTGTTTCGTGAGGAGCGATAATAAATTTTAAATTGGTAAAATTTTTTTCAATTAAAGTAAAAATTAAATTCTCGTCAGAGGGCCATGTACTACCTGATAGAAATATATTTTTATTTTCTTTGAATTGTTCTATTATCGGGAAAGATTTTTTTTGTTGTGCAACTGCAAAAACACGGTCAAAACGTGTGTCTCCACTAACTGATGTATGAGTTATTCCGATAGAATTCAATAGTTTAAGAGAATCAGGATTTTGAACAAAAATATAACTGATTTTATTAAGCATTTTTCTAAACCACCACCCATACCATTTAAAAAAATATTGATCCGGTCTGAATATGGCAGAAACAATAAAAACCGGAATTTTTTTCTGATGCAGGATATTTATATAATTAAACCAAAATTCATATTTTATAAAAAAAACTAAATCTGGTTTTACTAAACTAATGAATTTTCGGGCATTTGATTTTGTATCTATTGGGAGGTAAAATATGTAATCTGCACCTTTGTAGTTTTTTCTTATTTCATAACCTGATGGAGAAAAAAAAGTCAATAAAATTTTATATTCAGGATGCTCCTGCCGATAACCTTCAATAATTGGTCTTCCTTGTTCAAATTCTCCTAAAGACGCACAATGAAACCATGCTATTTTTTCGTGGGGATCTATAGTTGTCCTGATTTTTTCAAATAATTTTTTTCTGCCAAAAATCCATTGCTTTGCCTTTTTATTAAAAATGCCTGAAATATAAATAATAAAAAGATAAAGGTATATAGCAATATTATAAGCAAAAGACATATTTTAAAAATTTTAAGTTTAGTAATTAAAAACGTTTTTTATGATAATCAAATGTTTGACCATCAGTAAATTTTTTAATTTTTAGTGCAATTACAATAAATATTTTTAGGTTTTTTTTTGCAAGCCAGTTAAAGGCATTTTTCTTGCCACGACAAGCATCAGCAAGTACAATTAAAAATAGATATTTATTTTTATAAAGCCATAAATATGCATTTTTATCATTCACAATTGCCATATCCAGAGCAGCGAGATGAGGGAATCCTTTTTTTAAAAGCCATTGAAATGCTTCATCACTGCCACGAATTGCCTTTGATAAAGCTGCCAATTCAGGA
>JAIOSH010000432.1 GCA_021107685.1 Bacteroidales bacterium
GTATAATACTGTCAACACTATTAGTTCCGCTTGCTGCATCTTTTACATAAGTACCATAATTTCCTGCAGGATGATTCCAGATATAAAGAGTTGCATCGACATTTGTGCTTGTTCTTGTCCATCCATTGCCATCGTCATTGTTCCAGTTTACAGCAGATGGATAAGGATTGCCAACAAAATTAAATCCTTTGCTGTTATGACTTGCTGTTGTAGTATTTGTCAGTGAAATGCTCTTAGCTCCGGTATTTAATGAACCGGTGAAACTCACAGTTGCATTACCTGTTGACCCGCTCGCCGACCATACGGCAAAACCCTGCATATTGGTAGCTAAAGTTGAGTCAGCATTTGCAATATATTTCCAGATGCTATCAGGTTCATAAAACCACATAAGGTATAAACCCGTAAATATGCTCGTATTAGGATCATCTATGGGTGAACTTATATAATGCCATGCATCTTCTGAAATATAACGTTCGACCGTACCATTTCCGGTTCCGTCAATAATTCCATAATTAATAAATGAACCTGTACCTGCAGATGAAGACTTTATTTTTAAATTACCATCATTGTAAAAAAGACCATTTACAGTTAATTTTCCACTGCTGTCAATCTCTAAAGAAGCACTTGAATTAATTGTCAATGAATCAACAATGGCAGTATTTTCTGAAATAACAGGGAAAGAGGCTTTAGCAACATTGGGAATTTGAGCATCAAAATATTCATTTGGTACACCATCTGACCAATTTAAAAAATCAAACCAGTCATTATCAATATTACCGGTCCATGTTGTTAATGTTGGCGGTGTTAAATCCCAGGATAACAAATCATTATTATAGTTTGCAGCATAATCAGGAGGGTCACCATATTTAGTAGGTGATGAATGTGTGGCATCTATATAATAATTAAATCCATCCATTAACCAATCTGCAAATTCAATACCTGCTAATTCTGAAATATCTGCTATTTCTATTTGAAAGCGTAAAAAACCGCCCCAAGTTCCACCTGATGGGACTTCGTTCATATACAAAGAATTAGGTGATGTAAAATTAGATTCTGTAAGTATTGCAAATCTTGAACTGGAATTATCAATATAGTTTACAACATCATATAAAGGAAGGCTTAAATAATTTCCATCCATTAACTCAAGCTTTGTATAGGTAATTTTATTATTTAAAACAATATTGCTACCAAATGCAAGAGTATTATAATCAAAATATACTTGCATATCACTATGAAAAGTACCGGATTGATCACATGTAAGTTCAACATCAAATTGTGCAATGTTTGGCGTTCCGGGAATAACTATTTGATTTGCAAATCGCCATGAAATGACAGGATATTGTGCTATTATTGTATTAGAAAATAAATAAAGCATTAAAACGACTAATAATAACTTTGGAGCTTTCATAATATAATTAATTTTATATAAAAAAACTGATTTTAAATTTTACAAATTTAATTTAATTATTATTTAATTCCAAAAAAAATTATATTACAGATAAAAAAATTGTAGATAGTCAGTAAATTAACAAAAAGTACTACAATGGACAAAGACGAAATAATGCGTATAGTGTAGTAATTTTTTAGAAGTTACTATACATTTGAAAAAAACTGAGACAAACAATAAATAATATGACAATAATTAATTCACTATCATCATATTCAGGATAAACGGCTGAAGTTTTACAGGCTTCGTATTTTTAGGATGAGTTGAATTGTTTCCTTTACGTTTTTTTCAAGAAGCTTATAATCATGTGTTTTTAAAATATCTTTTGTAATAAGTCTAGATCCCATACCTACTACTGAAACACCTGAATCGAACCACTTTTTTAAGTTCTCTTTATTTGGAGCCACTCCTCCGGTTGGCATCACGCTGGTCCATGGAAATGGTCCCTTTATTGCTTTAACAAAGTCTGGTCCACCAACAGATGACCCGGGAAAAATTTTTACAATTTCAGCTCCTAACTCTTCAGCTTTTGATATCTCCGTTAGTGATCCGCAGCCAGGCGCCCACAATATTTTTCGCCTGTTGCATACCTTGGCAATATCTTCAATTAGAACAGGCGATACAACAAAATTTGTTCCTAATTGAATATAAAGAGATGCAGTTCCACTGTCAACAACAGAACCAACACCCAAAATCATTTCCGGTATTTCATTCAAAACCCACTTATTTAATTTCGAAAAGGTTTCGTGAGCGAAATCGCCCCGGTTTGTAAATTCAAATACTCTGATACCTCCAAGGTAACATGCTTTTACTACATTTTTGCATACTTCAAAATCAGGATTATAAAATACCGGTATGATGCCGGTTTCATACATTTTTGATGCAACTTCAATTCTTGAAAACTTAGCCATGAATATCAATTTTTTGAGTTTAAAATCCATAAATCCGCAAACAGTTATTAACAAAAACTGTTAAAAACATTGTGCAAAAGTAATTTTTTTTTAATCAAAGTTTTAATAAATCTGATTTGTCGCAATTAATTGAAAAAAACGGCATTGAAGTAAACCGTTCCGGATTTGTGTAGTATTAAAATTTTTTTATAAATTTACAGCCTTTTTAGTGGAAATTTATTTGATTAATTTGGTTTACTTATTATGAAAAAAATTGTCACATTTGGTGAAGTAATGCTGCGGCTGGCAACTCCTGATTATTTGAGGTTTTCTCAGACATCTCAACTTGTGTCAACTTTTGGAGGGGGGGAAGCTAA
>JAIOSH010000118.1 GCA_021107685.1 Bacteroidales bacterium
AAAGTTTTTTCATTAGAGAAAGATTTTAATATTTTAATTATTGAAGATAATTCACCTGATGGAACAGCAGATATTGTTAAATCCTTAATTCCGCAATTTCCAGATCGTCTGTTTATAGAAGAGCGTAAAGGAAAACTTGGACTTGGAACTGCTTATATCCATGGATTTAAATGGGCATTAGAAAAAGGATATGATTATATTTTTGAGATGGATGCCGACTTTTCACATAATCCCGAAGACCTTCTGAAACTTTATGATGCTGCTGCCAATAAAGGAGTTGATCTTGCCATTGGTTCCAGATATATAACCGGAGTAAATGTTGTAAACTGGCCTATGGGTAGGGTTTTAATGTCTTATTTTGCTTCTTATTATGTTAGACTTATAACACGAATGAAGGTAAGAGATACAACTGCTGGCTTTAAATGCTACAAAAGGAAAGTGCTGGAAACTATTGACCTTGATCAGGTTAAATTTACAGGTTATGCTTTCCAGATAGAAATGAAATTTACTGCATGGAAACTCGGTTTTAATATTGTGGAAGTGCCGATAATTTTCACAGACCGTACAGAAGGAGAATCAAAAATGAATAAAAGTATTTTCAAAGAAGCTATTTTTGGAGTAATAAGCCTTAGGTTAAATAGCAGAGCAAAAAAGTTCAGGCGAATCAACTGGTCATAGCTGCGAAAACTTAAAAATCAGAAGTTTATGTTTCGACTCCGCTCAACATACAAAACAAATGAATACTTGCGATTTAAAATTGAGAATCATCAAAACTACTGATGTCTAAATCTCTAACAAAGGATGCCCTGTGGCTCAATTTTTAATTTCTAATATCTAATTTCAAACTTCAACCCGTGAAGAATTACAAAATTATTAATGCTAATATTGTTAATGAAGGTAAAATTTTCAAAGGTGATTTATTCATAGAAAACGGAATAATCAAAAAAATTACCGGAAAAGAAGAAAACCTGCAAGCTCATTTGAATAAAAAAGATTCAATAACAATTAATGCAAAAGGGAAATATATCTTACCTGGAGTTATTGATGACCATGTACATTTCCGAGAGCCTGGCTTAACTTATAAAGCTGATATCTATTCCGAAAGCAAAGCTGCTGTTGCAGGAGGAATTACTTCATTTATGGAAATGCCAAATACGGTTCCTAATACTTTATCACAAGAATTACTGGAACAAAAATATGAATTGGCTTCAAAAAAGTCTCTTGCAAATTATTCATTTTATATCGGGGCTTCAGACAATAATATTGAAGATATATTAATGACTAATCCGCGTAATGTTTGTGGAATAAAGCTATTTATGGGTGCTTCCACAGGCAATATGCTTGTTGATGACATTAATAAACTCATTGAGATTTTTTCTAAATCAAAACTATTAATCGCTGTACATTGTGAAGATGAGCAAACTATTCAAAATAATATTAAATATTACAGGAAAAAATATGGCGATAATGCTCCTGTTGAGTTGCACCCTTTAATAAGAAGCGAAGAAGCATGTTTTAAGTCTTCCGAATTAGCTGTAAGTTTAGCTAAAAAATATAACACACGTTTACATATTCTCCATCTTTCAACAGCTAGAGAAACTGAACTTTTTGATAATACAATTCCTTTAAAAGATAAGCATATTACTGCTGAAGTGTGTATTCACCATTTATGGTTTAATAATAATGATTATAAAAAATTTGGTGCATTAATAAAATGGAATCCTGCGATCAAAACCGAAAAAGACAGGGAAACACTGTTCAATACTTTGTTAAATGATAAGATGGATTTAATTGCAACAGATCATGCTCCTCACACTATAAAGGAAAAAAATAATACTTATTTTAAAGCTCCTTCAGGAGGTCCGATGGTTCAACATTCATTACCGGCAATGCTTGAATTTTATCATAATGGAAAAATTTCTTTAGAAAAAATTGTTGAAAAAATGTGTCATGCTCCGGCTATTTGTTTTAATATTGAAAAAAGAGGTTTTATTAGGGAAGGATACCAGGCAGACCTTGTATTAATTAATTTGGACTCTCCATGGAAAGTTGAGAAATCAAATATTTTATATAAATGTGGCTGGTCGCCTTTTGAAGGATATGCTTTTAAATCAAAAATTACTCATACTTTTGTAAACGGGCATTTAGCATTTGAAAACGGTTATTTTAATGAAAACATAAAAGGGCAACGACTTTTGTTTGATAAATAATTCAATGAATTACTAAAATTTAACAAATGAAAAAAATCATAAGTATTTTTATTGTATCACTTTTACTTTTTGCTTGTTCAACAAGCTATAAAAAAATTATTGAGGAAACTTATCCTGACGGTGCTCCAAAGATTGTAAAATATTATACTGATAACACATCTAAAGAATTAATTAAAGAAGTGCAGTATTATCAAAACCGGAATTTAAAATTAGAGGGGAAATATAAAAACGGTCAAAGGGATGGCAAGTGGACATATTGGTATGAAAACGGTAATAAATGGAGCGAAGGAAATTATAATAATGGTATTGATGATGGAATGAAAACCGTATGGTATGGAAACGGACAAAAGTATTATGAAGGTAATTACAGTAATGGAAAAAGAGTTGGAAAATGGCGGTTTTGGGATGAAGCAGGCAAGCTCGTAAAAGAAGTGGAATATTAATAGTGCTATATTCCGAACTCAGTAATTTTGATAATTCGATGAAATCATATACCAAATGATATGTTTATTTGGAATAATGGAATAGTGCTGATTATAACGTTTTGCTATGATGAAATTTTATTGTTCTGCAACATATTGAAAATGTTAATTACCTGATATTTTTAATACGTTTTAGTCATACTTTCGGGGATGCAGAGAATATAATCAGCCAGGTTAAAAGATTCTTCCGAGAGTTTATCAATTTCAGCCTGTTCTGTACTTGCAATGGTTAATATTTTCAAATCCGGGTTTTCCTGTTTTAGATACCACACAATACCTTCAAAATTATTTGAATGATATGTGCCGTTAAAATGAATAAATGTTTTTCCATCAGACCAATTCTTTAGAATAAAATACGACATAGTTGCATCTTTAATAGCTTGTGCTTTTGGCAAATTCGAATTTGCATGACCAGCTCCCATGCCTCCCATCATCTTAATCATAGATTTATAACCTTTTAATTCAGGGTCATACTTAACAGGTAAAGGGGCAATTAAGGCTTTTGCCTCTGCATTAAGGCTGTCCAAACCTTCAAATCCTTTTTTGTGAACAATAGAGGCATACCTTCGTGGAATATTTGTAGCTATAAATGCTATATTGTTTTCTTTTGCAAATTCTACAATAGGTTTATAATCTGTTTTATAATTGTTCCATAACTTAGCTTCATTTTCAAAATTTTTTGTTTTTATCTGGCTTGCAAGGTATTCATCTATGATTAACTGATTATCCGTTTCAAACATTTCAGCACCTAAAATTAAATCAGGCTTTTTATGTTTAAAAATATCTTTTGTTAATTCTAATTGCAACCAGTGGTTAACAGGATTGTTATGTAATTCGCCAAAAAAGATAATATCAGCTTCTTTAGCATCTTCTAATAATTTACTATATTTAACCTGCTTTCCGTTTTTATCAAAAAATTGATATGCAGGTTTATCATTCTTCATAGAAACAGCTATAATAAAAAATAATGCCAGTAACAGTTTTGTTTTCATTTTTTTCATTTTTTTATTTAAAAATAAATTTTTTGCAAATCTAATAAAATATTTAAAACTTCAGCTTTATTCCTGCCAGAAAATTAATACCGGCTTGTGGAAAATATCCATCCATTTCATAAAATTGATTGCCAAGATAATATCTGTAAACCCAGGCATTGCTCTCATACTCTTCATCTAATAAATTATTTACTTTTAAAGTCAATTCAATTTCTTTTATAACATTGGTTTTAAAAACGTAACTTATAAGTAAGTTGTTAATTAAATACGGATCAAGCATTCTTTGGTTAGAAGAAGTATTATCAATATATTGCTTTCCGATATAATTTGTAAAAAAAGCTAATTTCATACCCTTAACACAATTATAGGTTA
>JAIOSH010000505.1 GCA_021107685.1 Bacteroidales bacterium
ATATATTGTGGATAAAATTAAGGAATTTTATAATTGATATTCTTAATAAATAATAATCAAAATGAAAAAACTATTTATTTCCGTTATACTTTTTTTTACAATAATATTTACATATTCCCAAGCTGTTTACGAGCATATAAGTAATATAAATATCTATGAATTTTTAGATGAACTTGCAAATCAACAAATTATAGAAATTAACTCGGTTGTAAAGCCTTATACCCGGAATTTTATTGCGAGAAAGTTAGAAGAAGCAGTAAATAAAAAGAACCTCTTGAATAACAGGCAAAAAAATGAACTTGATTTTTACTTAAAAAGTTTTAATTTAGAATTAAAGCATAAATTAGATTATAAAAAGAAAACTGATATTTTTAAAAAAAATCCTCTATTGGCAACAGCATTAAATCCTCTTGGTCTTTTTTATAAAGATAGTTTATTTACAATGTCATTAAAACCAATTTGGGGAATTGAATATTTTTTTAATGAAAACGGAAATGTTTATCACAGATGGGGAGGAGCAGAAACTTTTGGCTATATTGGAAAAAACTTTGGATTTTATGCAAATTTAAGGGATAATTCAGAAAGTGAACGCCTTGTAGAACCTGAATATTTTACTCAAAGGCAAGGTGGTCCTTATAAAGATGATACTACCGGTGGTGATTATAGTGAAATGCGTGGCGGAATTACTTATTCGTGGAAGTGGGGATCTATCGGCTTAATAAAAGACCATTTTGTATGGGGAAGTAATTATAATGGTTCAAATATTTTATCTGGAAGAACACCTTCTTTTGCACATATAAAATTGTATCTTAAACCTGTTAGATGGTTTGAATTCAACTATGTTCATGGTTGGTTGGTATCAGGAGTTGTTGATAGCAACCGAACTTACAATTATGGTAGCAATAACAGGGAAGTCTTTCACAATAAATATTTAGCAGCTAATTTATTTACTATTATTCCCTGGAAAAATTTAAATGTTTCTTTTGGAAATTCTATTGTTTATAGTGATATTGGTGTTCATCCCGCTTATCTTATTCCTTTTTTATTTTATAAATCAGTTGACCATACGCTAAATGATATGTATTCAGGTGGAGAAACAGGTCAAAATGCTCAAATGTTCTTTGATATTAGTTCAAGACAAATCAAAAATCTTCATCTTTATCTTTCAGTATTCATTGACGAAATATATCTCTCAAATATGTTTGATAAAGAAAAAAGCAGCAATTGGATAAGTAGTAAATTCGGCTTTAGATTAAGCAATTTTCCTGTACAGAATATTACTTTTACAACCGAATATACCCGGACAAATCCTATTACATATAAGCATTTTGTTACTACTACAACTTTTGAATCAAACTCTTACAATCTCGGACATTATTTAAGAGATAATGCACAGGAAATTTATTTTTCTATTGGTGCAAAACCAATCAGGGGGTTACATATTAATTTGTCTTATACTTTAGCACAGGTTGGAAAGGACTATCCCAGAACAGCAGTAGCAGGAGAATCAACCAAAGGTTTACCGTTTTTAGAAGAACTGATTTGGGAAAATCAAACTATTGCTGCTAAAGTCAGTTATGAATTTATTAATAACGGATATGTATTTCTCAACTTTATATCAAGTGATATTATAGGAAATGTTAATAAATTTACTCCTGAATTTTTTCATGGTAAAACAAATACAATTTCCACAGGTTTTAATATAGGTTTTTAATATATTTAATAAAATTTATTTTTTTTAAATTTAACATTTCTTTTATTTTTGTTGTTTTTATTAACCAAATAAAATTTAATAGGATGAAAAAAATTTCTTTAACTTTAATTTTAGTTTTTTTATTAGTAGGTATTAATCTTAATACAAATGCTTGTACAAATTTTTTAATTACAAAAGGTGCTTCTGTTGATGGCTCCACTATGATTAGCTATGCAGCAGATTCGCATGTTTTATTCGGCGAATTATATCACTGGCCGGCTGCTAAATATGAAAAGGGAACAATGCTTGATATCTATGAATGGGATACAGGTAAATATCTCGGAAAAATTATGCAGGCACAAGAAACTTATAATGTTGTAGGTAATATGAATGAATATCAGGTAGCTATCGGAGAAACAACCTATGGGGGATTAAAAGAACTACAAAAACAACCTGATGCAATTATGGATTATGGCAGTTTAATGTATATTGCCTTACAAAGATCAAAGACTGCCCGTGAAGCAATTAAAATAATGACCGAACTTGTTGCTGAACATGGTTATTATAGTCACGGTGAGTCATTCTCAATTTCTGATGCTAATGAAGTATGGATTATGGAAATGATTGGAAAAGGAGAAGGAGAAAAAGGTGCAGTTTGGGTAGCGAGAAGAATTCCTGACGGCTATGTATGCGCCCATGCAAACCAGGCTCGTATCAGAACTTTTCCGCTTGCTAATGGAAAGACATCAATTACTTTTGCTGAAATTAATAAAATATTTGAACCTGATATTGAATGTGTTTATGCAACTGATATAATTTCATTTGCCAGGGAAAAGAATTTGTTTGATGGAAAAGATAAAGATTTTAGCTTTTCCGATACTTATGCACCTGTTGATTTTGGCGGAGCAAGATTTTGCGAAGTAAGAGTATGGGCAATGTTCAGACAGATAAATTCAGGTATGGAAAAATATTATGATTATGCTTCCGGTCATAACTTAAAAAACAGAATGCCTCTTTGGGTAAAAGCAGAAAGAAAAATTTCAGTTGATGAAATGCTTGATTTTATGAGGGATCATCTTGAAGGAACTCCACTTGATATGACTAAAGACGTAGGTGCCGGTCCCTTTGCATGTCCTTACCGATGGAGACCATTATCATGGGAAGTCGATGAAGTAAAATACTGTAATGAACGTGCAACAGCAACCCAACAAACAGGTTTCTCTTTTGTAACCCAGTCCCGCTCATGGCTACCAAACCCTATTGGTGGAATCTTTTGGTTTAGTGTTGATGACGCTGCCAGCTCAGTTTATATTCCAATATATTGCGGAATTACAAAAGTTCCCGAAGCTTATGAAAGAGGAAATGGAAGTATGATGGATTTTTCTTTTGATGCTGCTTTTTGGGTATTTAACTTGGTTTCTAATTTTGCTTATACAAGATACAGTTATATTTATCCTGAGATAAGAACAAAACAAGTTGAATTAGAAAATAAATTTATTGAAGAAATCCCTGAAATTGATAAAAAAGCCGAGAAACTTTATGCATCCGATAAAAATGCTGCAATTGAATATATTACCAACTATTCAGTTAAACAGGGTAATGAAACAGTAGAAACATGGCTAAAATTATATAAATATTTGTTTACTAAATATATGGATGGAAACATCAAAAAAACTAAAGATGGAAAATTTCTCGACAATGGTACAGATGTTGTTAAATACCCTGATCAACCGGGCTATGGAGAGAAATGGTATAAGCTAATTATTGAAAAAACAGGAGATCATTTTAAAATGTCAGGCGATCCGGGTCATTAATAAATTATTATAATTTAGTTTAAATTTTTCCAACAGATTAGATACTTTTGTATTACTTTTGCAAAAAATTAAAAAATAAATATAATGAGTGAAAATAATCCAACAAACTCAACAATTAAGCCGAAAAAAGCAGAAAAAAAATCAAATTTAAAACTTCATATAATAATAATTATATTATTGATATTGTTAATCATTTTTTTAGGTTGGTATTTTTTTAATACTAAAGGAAAAATGAAAAATCTTATTGATGAAAAAGAACAACAAAAAATTGAACTACAATCTGAACTTCAGACATTACTTTATCAACACGATAGTATAAAGGTAAAATATGGGACACTTTCAGATTCTTTATCAATAAAGGATAGCATAATACAGGTTAATGCTAAAGAGATAAAGGGCCTTCTTAACTATAAATGGGAATATCGTAAGGTGAAAAAGAAATTAACCCTTTTAAGAAAGATTACTCAGGGTTATGTACACCAGATTGACTCGCTGTTTGTTGTAAATAAGGTTCTTAAAGATGAAAACATTAAAATAAAGCAAGAATACCAGATGGAACAAAAGAAAACTACTGAACTTAAAAAGGATAAAGAAAAATTGATAGAAAAAGTAACGCTGGCATCTTTGTTAAAAGCATATAATGTTACTGCAACAGGAATACGTATGACAGGAAGCGGTAAAGAAAAAGAAACAGACAAGGCAACAAAAATCGAAAAGGTAAAGGTTTGCTTTATGCTTGGAGAGAGTACCCTTGTTCCAGCCGGAATAAAAACTATTTATATAAGAATAGCCCGCCCCGATAACATAATTGTTACTCAAAAAATCGGTGATGTTTATACTTTTGAATATGATGGTAAAAAGATACAATATACGACAAAAAAAGAAATTGATTATCAGAACGAGTCAATTAATCTTTGTATGTATTGGAGGAAGAGAAATAAGAAAGAACCTGCTATGATAGGAAAATATAATGTTTCGGTTTTTGCTGACGGCTATGAAATCGGACAAGCTTTTTTTGAATTAAGGTAAATTTTCCTTCCCATTTCAAAAAAAATTAAGCATTTTTTTATCCAAAATATTTTTTGTATCTTTGAACAATAATATGTTTTTTATTAATTTAAACAATGGAGGAATTTAAAATGAAAAAAGTTTTTACTATTATTTTTGCAATGCTTATAGGAGGTTTTATCTCTGAATTGCAAGCTCAAATTCCTAATCCCGGTTTTGAGGAC
>JAIOSH010000209.1 GCA_021107685.1 Bacteroidales bacterium
AAAACTTTTGAGGGTATTGTAAACGGGAAAATCTTAAACAGAAAAAAAGGCAAAGACGGTTTTGGATACGATCCAATATTCTTACCGGACGGTTATGATCTTTCGTTTGCAGAAATGAGTCTGGAAGAAAAAAACAAGATCAGTCATCGTGCCCGTGCTACAAAACGGTTGATTGAGTATTTGAATGAATTAAAAAAATAAGACTACTAAAATTTCTTTAATCTATTTATTTCCAGGCAAAAATGTCCTGCTTTCATCAGGATATTTATACCAACTTCTATTAACCGTACCACCTGATTCTGCCCACTCTTGAAATTGTGGATACGCATCTAATATTTCTGTTTTTTCATTTGGCACTCTAAAATCTACTGTTTCTATCTCCAAACCCCAGGGCAAATTAGTAGCAGTTTTGTAAAAATTTGAAATCATTGAAAACGTATTACCTACTTTCCAATCCCACGAAGTCAAAGATGCGTCATGTTGTGTTCCAAACAAACTCATATCGGCTGCTGTTGTTGGCGGTTGCCCATACATATGAACTTCATGATTTCTATTCATATAAATATAAACCTGAACCCATAATGAATTCCCTCCAAGCGAGTAATCCCATGAATATTCAAAATCCACAGTCTCACCGAGGCTTTCAACAATATTACCATCAAAAAGCTTAACTGCATTAGTTACTTCAGTGTCAGTTTCAACATTTTGCATTTCAATAAAACTAACTGTTTCTGTCGGCATATATTCCAACTTTGAATAACCCGAAGACGGTCTCATCCATTCCATGCCAACACCTCTTGGAATTCCACCACCAATCCAATAAACATTAGAAATCATTTTCCCTCCAACAAGTTTGTTACTGCTATTTTTATAGGCATGAAGTTTTGTTTTTAAAACAACATCATTAAAATCATAATCTCCCATACCCGGCCAAAGGTCTTCATAAAGGTGGAAATAATATTTACTTCCTGAAGGATAAACTATCAGGTAGGCTTTGTCAGGATCATCAGGAAAATCATCACTTTCATCAATTACACCGTCACCATCAGAATCTTCAGGATCGGAAGTCTTAAAATATTCCGCTCCTGTATTTTCTCCTGTATAATCTCCACTTGTTGCCGAGTTTACAACTTTTGTTCCCGATCCTTCATTAAATTTCCAAAGGCCAACAAGCTTTTCTTCACTTCCATCAGGAATATTTTTATAATATTTTATCACTTCAGATTTGTCAAGTCGTTTATTCCAAATACAAACATTATCCAATAAACCTTTATAATAAGCATTTGGTGTTTTGTCTCCCCATCTACCAATTGAAGTAATTATTGCTGCCGGGTTCCAGTCGATTTTACTTGAGCTTTTTCCTGTATAAACTCCATCAACATATATTTCGCGGCAATTATATGATGCAAATACTCCGGTTATTTGATGCCAGGTATCATCAGCCAAATTTTGATTAAAACTTTTTACTCTTTCACTACCCCCATTTCTTGCTACGATAACAGGTTTATATTTGTCCTTATACTTTCTGATACATAAACCATAATATTTGCTTGCATAATTTGGATCGGCAATATTTACCAAAGCCATATCTTCGACACTTGAACCGGGTTTCGGAGTTTTAACCCAAACACTAAAAGTAAAAGGAAAGCCTTTTATTATTCCTCCATTATTATCATTTTCAATTTTCACATAATTACTTTTACCATCAAAATCAAGAGCATAATCCGTTGATTTTAAAACTTCGGATTTTAATCCATCATTAATAGTAAAATCAATACTTCCCTGATCAGCCAAAATATATTCACTCATAAAAGTAATAGGAGAATATAATCTCAAAGTATCAGTTTCATAAGGTAATCGAAAAGCAAATTCTACTTTATTGTTTTCTATGGTTTTGCTATCAATTTTATTTCCATCCAGGTCATATAAACTCAATGTCTGTCCATTACCTGAACCTATTATATTTACTGTAAGCTGATTTATTGACAGAGAAGACCAGTCAAAATTTTGAGGGACTTCAAGATCCTTCATCTTTTTATCAGTAATAACAGGGTCTTTTCTACATGAACCAAAAATAATTATAATAATCAGCAGGGAAATAATAATCTTTAAAGTTTTCATTTTTTTCTATTTTTATTTAAAAAAAAATTAATTGCAAAAATCACTCCACAAAAATACAATTTTTTAATCTATTGAATATATTGGTATTATGATTTATTGTAAACAAATTATTTTCCCAAATATAGAAAATTTTATCATTAATGTATAAATTTTGAAGTAACGAAGAAATTTGCATTTTTAGAACCCTCCTAAAGCTTCTTCAATAGCCATTCCAAATAATTCCTCAAGTGAGATTCCCATATTTTCAGCTTGTTGCGGCACTATACTATTTTCCGAAAATCCCGGCACTGTATTCACTTCAAGAAAATAAAGTATTTCATCACAATAAATAAAATCTACTCTCACAATACCTTTGCAATTCAATTGATTGTATAAAAAAGCAGAAAGCATCTT
>JAIOSH010000474.1 GCA_021107685.1 Bacteroidales bacterium
CTGTATTAAATGAAATACAGCTCAAATTATCTTTTGTCTAATGAACCGCCAAGTACGAGACCCGTATGCTTGGTGGTGTGAGAGGCTCTCCCCATCAGTTCCTACTGGTGGGGCAGTCTACTCGATTATGCGCTTTTTATTGTTTTGTCTTTTAAGTAAAAATACATACCTTTCTCAATATTTTTATATAACATAATCGAAATCTGCAATTAAATATAGTAAAATTATAAAAAATAGTAGTTATGGGTAATTTATTTCCAGAATACACGATTGCAATTAACAAAAAAATTTCAATTTGCAGAAATACGCCAAATTGTTATAGGGAGATTTTATATTTACTGGACAATGTTGTTTTCTTTAGACACCTTGATGAAGATAAAGAGTCTTTTCGCTTTATAATATATCAGCTAATTATAAATGATTTAGCTACACCAACAGAAATTCATAAAACTCTTTATATAACTCGTGCCTCAATTTATAATTGGATAAAAAGATATACATTCGAGGAAGAGAATTTAACTAGGCATAAAATTTTTGAAACATATTTGGAAAGGTATGATTTAATCCGATTGCAAAAATTATTTGACAAAGGTATCTCGATCCAAGATATTGAATATCTGCAAGGAATTGATGTTGAATTAATTAATGTGGCTATCTGGGAGGGAAAGATCATCGAAGATAAGGAGCTAATAAAGAAATCCGTACAAGTGGAAAACAAAGTTAAACAAAAGAATAAAAATAAAATTATAAACTCAAGTGCAAGTCCGAAAAAAAAAGTAGTTAAACTTTATTTGTAAACATTTTTTTTCTTTCTGATGAAATCAAAATATAAGGATAAGTATTATAAAGCGATTCAAGAAATCGAACCCCAAATTGAACATATTGAATACGATGGCATGGAATTATACTTCAAATGCAAAGGATTAATATTTTTTCATACAGTCCCGGATAAAAATTCCCATAATCTATTTCGTAAAATTTATATTTATTCTATAATAGATAAAATTTTACGCCTCAATAAATTTATAGACATAGATAATAACTATCTTACAAAATTCATCCAATTTTTAAGAGTATGGGGAACACAATTTTTTTTCAGTCCAATAGAAAATGAAAAGAAAGAAATATATATTCGTTTAATAATGGAACAGTTTAATATAGCAAGAAAGCTTTATGACAATGGAACTGATGTAGACACAATTTGCAAAATAGTAAAAATTAAACCGAGCTTATTTTGGCATCTTTTAAATAAAGAACGAATGAATAATTATTTCTCTACTTTGGACAATAAAGACTCCAATAAAAAAGTAAGTCCTCAACTAGATAATCATCCAGAAGATATAATAAGCAAGGTTAATCAAGCAAATGATGAAAATGTAAAGACTGTAAGAAAGAAAAGAAAACCTGATTTTCCCAAAAGGCATATATATTTTTGTAGTTAATACGGACAATACTTACTATATTTATTAATGCTTTTTTCTTTCGACTTGAGAAAATCCAAAAAAGTAATTCCTCGATATACACATGTTTGTTGAATGCTCAACAAAACAAGATATTCCATAAGCCCTTGTTCTCTTAATAATCCTTTAGCCCTTGTTCGATATTTGGCTAATGGTTTTATCGCATTCTCAGCATTGTTATTATTCCATGGAATATTATTATAATGTATAAAATTAAATAGTTTTCCTTTGTTACGCTTCAATCTTTTTTGATAAGCAACTGCAAGGTCAGTTTTATATTCACTTCCTAATATTTTATTATAGAATTGATCAACATCCGTAATATGATTTTCTAAATATTTCTTTTGCAATCCATACTCATCTACGGTTTCTATCACCTTCTTTAATAGTTTCCCAAAATCGGACACCAGTTCTTTATATTCCTCATTAAATTGATTTGCTAAAAGGTCATTATTCATGTCCCTGATTAAATGTACCAAACATTTTTGTTGTTGGCAAGGTAGTGAATAATATCCTGAATAATAATCTGATACAATAACACCTTTGAAATCTTTTAGCATCTCTTTAAGAAAGTCAGCTTTACGGTTGGGTTTATAGAAATAATAGACAGTCTCCATATTTGCAAACACCCAGACATAGCTATTTGGGATGGTTCTGACCGATGTTTTAGTTTCATCGGAATGCAATAGATTTCCACTTAGTATTGTTTCCTTTATTTCATTATAAGTATCTTGGTATTCGTTGGCTAAATCTGATTTAAAATCATATAACAAGTGTTCCGTAACATTAATATTAAAATATTCTTTAAGCATTTTTTGTATTTTTGGCATACTTGTATAATATGAAATATACTGATTTACAGACCAAATCATTAAATTTCTCCCGTATTTATTAAAGCCAAATACAAAATAGCATTCTTCACATTCAAAAGAACTTGCATTTAATTGAGTAATCCATTTTTTTATACCATTTTCCATGAATTTAATATCAATAATGAGGAATTTTCTATTA
The DNA here is from genome assembly GCA_021107685.1 of Bacteroidales bacterium. Classification (GTDB taxonomy): domain Bacteria; phylum Bacteroidota; class Bacteroidia; order Bacteroidales; family SMBSF39; genus SMBSF39. The sequence goes on from JAIOSH010000474.1 coordinate 2,472, forward strand.
TTTAAAGCATAAAAAGAAGAACATCCGCAATTTGGACAATTGATTGGTAAGTAATTCAAGATTTTATTTACTCGATTCTTTATTTTAATACCCCTCTTCTTATTTTTTAAGGCTTTTTTTATTGTTTTATTAGTTCTAAAAAAAATCTTTTCCCGTTGATAATTAAAATAGGCGCATTTATTAAGTGTCTCAAATTCAGGAATTTTAAAATCCTGCTTGCCCCATTTATGATATGTTTCAACTTTTAAAGAATCTGTTTTGGTAAATTCATCATTCTCATCAGTATTTTGTAATCCAATTTTATCTATCCATTCTGTAACAACCTTTAATGCAAGGCAATCGTCTTGGTTATAGTTAATTATTAATTGTTTATACTTTTCATTTTTTGTTAATTCCCATCTTTTTCGCCAAACAATACTCTGTAAGCCGGATGCATTTGGTGAATTCCAGTTAAATCCTATATATTTTGCAATCTCTTTTAGTCCGTTTGAATATGTAGGAGGATAAATATGTGAAGAAAAAAGAGAGAGTACATTATAAGACTTTTTAATCATACATTCAACTTGATTTGTATATCCATTATTTAATTGTTTATTGATTTTATTTAGAGTATTAATATCATGGCTACCGTAATGATACAAAGTATAATTCTCAAATTTTTCAATAACATTAAGAAAGGCAATAAAATTTGATTCAAGGTCTTTTCGAGTGTCTGACCAAAAATAATGGTTTTGGAAATTTTTGCTGATATATAAACCTATTAGATAGCAAAAATTTTCATCATTTAAACTCTCAACATCAAGAAAAATTTGAATATTTGAATTTGGTAATTTGGGAACTTCTTTTACAAATGTCCTTTTTTCTCTAATAGATAAGGCTTTAAGAGAAAATTCAAGTCTTCCCAATTGTTCATTCTTTTTTTTCTTTTTTGGTTTATATGTATATGAAAATTGATTTATTGTAAATATGCCCTTGTTGTTTAGTTTAATAATCTCTTTTTGACTTAATCTCCTAAGCAAACTTAAATCGTCTTTTTCTGTAAGTTTTTTCAAACAAATCTTTTGAAATTCACAAATATCACAGTGTTGATTCCAGTTGAAGTGTATTTCCTCATGGAGTGATAAACTTTTGGACAAATCATTTAAGACTTTTTGTGCCTTCTTAATGTAAGTATTCAATAATACTTTGCTTTTTCTTGTATCTTTTCCAAAAATAATTATTCCAGTATCCAGTTTATTTACATACTCATTTTTTAGAATTAGAGACAATATGGTCAAGTAAATTTTATCAATATTTTGCAGTTTTTCGTTTGGTATAATTGAATATAGAATCCATGTTGGTTTTTCCGTGTTTGCAGTAAATTCTAACAAATCAAAATCAATCTCATATTCTGTATTTTTAATATAAGGTTCAACGAAGATTGAATGTTCACACGGTGTACTTATTTCCCCTAAATTTGTTTGATTATGGTATCTTTCTGCCTTCAGTATTTTCCGCTTGAAAATAGACTTTTTAGAATTATGTAATAATTCAATCTGTAATTGCTCAAATTCACAGATTTCACCTTTCTGATTTTCATTTATAAGGAGTGCTTTGTAATTGCAGTTTAAAAAAGCATATATTAATTTATTTGTTATCAAGCGAGGTAATTTTGTTTTTCAAATTGCGCATAACGGTTTGCAGCTATGGCACGTGGCCGTTCACTACTCAAATTTATCTTGATTACTTGTATGTTTAATTTACTAATCATTTATCATAATGACCCCAAATGCGGCCATGTACTATAGGTGCTGTGTGTGCCCTGCATGAGCATGCAGTGCACCCACTCGGAAGCTCAAGAAAAATTGCAAAAATA
>JAIOSH010000167.1 GCA_021107685.1 Bacteroidales bacterium
ATGAACCTGATGAGATAAATGGTTATAATGAAAACGTAATTGTAGAATATAGCGATATTATGGGCTCTTATCCCGGAACCGGGAACATTGATACCGACCCTCTTTTTTATTATGATCCTTATGTAGATGATTATACACTGGATGAGACTTCTCCATGCATTAATGCCGGAAACCCGGATACAACAGGGCTTAATTTACCTATGACAGACCTGGATGGAAATCCCAGGATTTCAAATGATACAATAGATATGGGAGCATACGAGTACCAATTTTCTTCAGGTAGCTTTGAATTGGATATAAACGCTTTCCTTGAAGGCCCCTTCAACGGAACAAATTTGAATCCTGATTTGAACGGTATTCTACCACTATCACAACCTTACAGCGGCTCGCCGTGGAATTACACAGGAACCGAAAGTGTTCCTTCAATACCAAATGTAGATGTGATAGACTGGGTTTTAATTGAATTGCGCGACACGACAGATGCCTCATTGGCAACTGGCGAAACAATGATTGCACAACATGCTGCCTTTCTGTTGAATGATGGACAAATTGTTGGCTTGGATGGAATTGGCAATCAACAATTTAACAATTTAACAATTCAACAATCATTATTTGTGGTAATATGGCATCGCAACCATTTGGGAATTATGTCAGCCTCTCCCCTATCAGAAACCAGCGGTGTTTACACTTATGATTTCACTACCGGAGCTAACCAGGCTTATGGAGGCTCACTCGGACATAAGGAAATCGGAGCAGGTATCTGGGGAATGATAGGCGGAGACGGAGATGCTAACAGCCAAATAGGAAATGCTGATAAAAACGATGTCTGGAGTGTACAAGCCGGTACTACCGGATATCTTTCAGGTGATTTTACTATGGATGTGCAAGTTAATAATTCTGATAAAAACGACGTTTGGGCACCGAATAGTGGTAAAGGAGGGCAAGTGCCTGATGGTGTACCGCAGGGTGGGTTTAAGTGTATGGTGCCTAAGTAAATTGATTTACGAATATAGATTAACGATACTTCGGCAAGTTCAGTACAAGTTTTTGATTTCAGAAGTTTGATTTAAAACTACCGAAAAAATATCGAACAATGAATATCGAATAAAGAATAATGAAATATTTTATCTGCTAATCCGCCAAAAAGTGGATATAATTTTGCAGAATTTTTAATAAAGCTAACATTATTTATCATAAGGATACTTTTTGTAATTTTATAAAAATTTTATCCCTATGAAACGAATGATATTTATCCTGCTTTTATTCCCTTTTTTTTCATCAGCAAGTAATCAATCAAAAATCGACAGCCTTGAACAACGATTGTCTATAGTTTCAGGCGAAGAAAAATTTTTTACTCTATACAAATTAGCACAATATTACAGTATGCAAGATATGGAAAAAAGTCTGAATTTTTCACACTTAGCATTTCAACAAGCAAAAAAAATGGATGATATAAACCTTTATCAAAAAGGATTAAATGCAATGGCAATTTCTAATTTCTATTTAGGAAATAATTATGAAGCTCTAATCTATTTTAAAGAATTATATGGGATACTTTCATTAAAGATAAAAAATGACCCGAAAAATGAGAGACTGCATGAAGAATTTGCTATTATACTAAGTAATATGGGAAATATTTATTCGCATATTGGTAATGTTACAAGAGCCTTGGGGTTTTTTTTAATATCATTAGAATACACCGAACAATTATTTATCAAACATCCAAATGATCAGGAAATTATTATCACATATATTTATATTTTAAACAATATTGGACTTTTGTATCTGGAACTTGAGGATTATAAAAAGGCTTTGGGTTTTATTGATAAAGCTTTTAACATAAGCAGGGAAGCAGAAATGAAAGACCAAATAGCTTTATGTTTGAATAATATAGGATTAATTAATATTAAAAACCAAAATTTTAAAGAAGCTAAACAAAACTATCTTGAGGCATTGGAAATAAATGAAAAAATTGGAGATTCACTTACAATGAGCGGAAACATGAATAATCTGGGATTAATTTACGAAAAACAAAAAAAATGCTTAGAAGCATTGGATTATTATAAAAGCTCGTTATTGATAAGTAAAAGAATAAATTATAAATATGGTATTGCCAATACTTACGGAAATATTGGAAAAATATATACTGAGATCAACAGGCTTGATAGTGCGGTTTTTTACTTGCAAAAGGCTGCTAATCTTGCCCAAAGCGTAAATGAAAAAAACCTTATTAAGAAAACATATAATTATTTATACCTGTTATATCAAAAGAAAAACAATGTTTCCGAAGCATTAAAATATTATAATTTGTTCACAGAAGTTAAGGATAGCTTATTCAATGAAGAAAAAAGCAGGCAGATCATTGAGATGGAAACCAAATACGAAACTCATAAAAAAGAAAAGGAAAATGAGATTTTAAGAAAAGATGCGGAGATAAGCAAAAGAGTCAGGCAAATGCTAATTATTGGTATAACAGCCTTTTTTATTTTGTCTGCATTGCTCTTTTTTCTGTTCCGTCTAAAAAATAAATCCCTGAAACAGCGAACCCATATTTTTGAACAGGAAAACCAATTAAATGATTTGACATTAAAAAAGAAAGAAATAGAAAAAAAGCAGGTTCAAGATCAGCTTTTCGCCGAAAAGCAAATCAACCGCCTGCAAAAAGATAAGATAGAACAGAAAAACCGTGAGCTATCCACCACTGCTTTGCATATTATTAATAAGAACACAACCTTAACAAATATCCTGAAAGAAATAGAAGAAGCTAAAAAAGAAAAAGATACCGGTATTGATAAATGTTTTAATAAATTACGCTCTGTCATAAATTCCAATCTTGCTTTAGATGATGACTGGATGCAATTCAAATTACATTTTAATGAAGTCCACCCTCGTTTTTTTAGTGTTTTAAAATACAAATTTCCTGATTTGACCCCGGGTGAACAAAAATTATGCGCCTATTTACGTATAAATTTAAATTCAAAAGAAATTGCCAGAATGCTTAATATTACTCTACTGACAATAAAAAAGAACCGCAACCGATTACGAAAAAAATTGAATCTTGACAAGGAAGCCAATCTCATTGATTTTATCAATAGTTTATAAGAATGGTTGAATTGTTAAATGGTTGAATGGTTATATTGTTAAATTGTTAAATGGTGGTTGTTATGAAACAATCTCAAAATTCCTGACTTATTGTAAGCTAAATTGTCGTTTTATTAACTTTTGATTTGTTGAACCCTTTCAGGGTTCTTTTTAAATGCTGTTTTGTTTTCCCTGCACTTTGTACAGGGCTATTCATGTTTAATCCTTTCAGGATTGTGTAATAAATCTCATACATGAGCAAACCACAAAGTGGTTAAATGTGAATAGCCACAGGTTTACTCTGTGGAATAATAACTTTGCTATTCCACGGGGTGAACCTAAGCTGTTAAAAATACAACTATTTTAATAAAAAAGTTCCCCCCATTTTTTTGTATTATGCTGCTAATAAGACTTTTC
>JAIOSH010000244.1 GCA_021107685.1 Bacteroidales bacterium
TATAATGTCTCCCCGGAGGGATTCGAACCCGCGACCCGCTGATTAAGAGTCAGCTGCTCTACCACCTGAGCTACGGAGAGATTATTTTTTATTGCAAAATTATAAAAGTTTTATATAATAAAACTAATTATCTTTGTTTAATATTTATTTCTATTATGAGTAAGACAAGTAAATATAAAAAAACCGTATTAAAAGTTAATGAAGGTATTGAACAGCCATCTTCTATCAATATTGAAGCTGTTGAAAAATTGAAACAAAGAAAACCGGAATTGCTAAGTATTGAAAATTATATAAAAGGGATCCGGAATGGAAACAGATCTGTATTAAGTAAAGCAATAACACTTGTTGAGAGTTCATTACCAAAACATAATAAAATTTCACAGGAAATTATTGAAAAATGCTTGCCTTATTCAGGAAACTCAATCCGTATTGGAATTACAGGAGTTCCTGGTGTGGGAAAATGTACATTTATTGAGGCTTTAGGGAAATATCTTACAGGCTTAGGCAGAAAGTTAGCTGTATTAGCAATAGATCCGAGCAGTACAAGAACAAAAGGCAGTATTCTTGGTGATAAAACAAGAATGGAAAAACTTTCTGTTGATACTAATGCTTTTATCCGTCCTTCTCCATCAGCAGGAACATTAGGAGGTGTTGCCCGAAAAACAAATGAAATTATTATCCTTTGCGAAGCTGCCGGCTTTAACACTATTTTTATTGAAACTGTTGGTGTAGGACAATCTGAAACCGCAGTACATTCAATGGTTGATTTTTTTTTATTATTAATGTTATCAGGAGCAGGTGATGAATTGCAAGGCATTAAAAGAGGTATCCTGGAAATGGCAGATGCTATTATTATTAATAAAGCAGATGGGGATAATCTTAATAAAGCAAAATTAGCTAAGAGCATATATAAAAATGCTTTGCATCTATATCCTCCAACTGAATCAGGCTGGATTCCCACAGTTGATATTTGCTCATCAATTACAAGAATGGGGATTAATAAAATATGGGATATAATTTTACAATATTATTTACTAACAAAGAAGAATGGATATTTTCTTAGAAAAAGACAAGAACAGGTTAAACATCTGATGTTCGATAATATTAATGAAAATCTGAAAGATAATTTTTATAATAATAAAGTTATTGCTAAACTTTTATCTGATATTGAGAAAGAACTTCTTTCGGGTAAAATAAGTTCTTATATTGCTGCTCAAAAACTTCTAAATAAATATTTTTTAAGTATTAAAGAAGATTAATTAATAAAATTTTATTTAAGTTTGCCCCCCAAAATAAATAAATAATCACATATTAATATATTGGATATGAATAATATAGAAATGAATCCGGATCCTTTGGTTCAATATTTGGGTAAAGAGACAAAAGATTTCACAAAAGCTGATCTTATAAAGTATATTGAAGATCATGATATTGAAATGATTAATTTTAGGTATGTTGCATGGGATGGGAGATTAAAAACATTGAATTTTGTTATAAATAGTAAAGAGCATTTGAACTGTATTTTGACTTCAGGAGAAAGAGTTGATGGTTCAAGTTTATTTCCATTCATAAAAGCAGGTTCAAGTGACCTTTATGTAATACCGCGTTTTAAAACAGCTTTTGTAAATCCTTTTTCCGATGTGCCTACTATTGATATTCTTTGTTCTTATTATAATAAAGACGGGGAGCCCTCTGAAAGTTCCTCGGAATACATTATGAAAAAAGCACATAATGTACTGAAGGAAAAAACAGGTTTTTCGTTAGAAGCAATGGGTGAATTGGAATATTACATAATTAGTGAAAAAGAATCTTTTTTTGAAGTAAGTGAACAAAAAGGTTATCACGAAGCTGCACCTTTTACTAAATGGGGAGAATTCAGAAGGGAAGCAATGCTTGCAATAGCAAAGGCAGGTGGTAAAATTAAGTACGGACATTCGGAAGTAGGTAATTTTAGAATTGACAATTTTGAATATGAACAAAATGAGATTGAATTTTTGCCAACAAACATTGAAGAAGCTGCAGATCAATTATTAATCGCTAAATGGATATTGAGAACTTTAGCATTCAAGCATAAGGTTACTATTACTTTTGCACCGAAAATTACAATTGGTAATGCAGGAAGCGGTTTACATATTCATACAAAACTTGTTAAAGACGGGGAAAATATGATGATTAAAAATGGTAAACTAAGTGATATTGCCAAAAAAGTTATAGCAGGATACTTATATCTTGCTCCATCATTAACTGCTTTTGGTAATATTAATCCTACATCATATTTCAGGCTTATTCCAAACCATGAAGCTCCCACAAAAATCTGCTGGGGAGACAGGAATCGATCAGTTTTGGTTAGAGTACCTTTAGGATGGTCAGGAAAAGTAAATATGATAAAAGATGCCAATCCTTTGGAAAATAACGGACTTGAAAATTTTTCCAACAGACAAACAGTAGAGCTTCGAAGTCCTGATGGCTCTGCTGATATTTATCTTCTATTAGCAGGTTTAACAATTGCTGCTCTTCACGGTCTGGAAATGGAAAATGCCCTTGAATATGCTAAAAAAACCTATGTTGATATTAATGTATTTAAAGATGATAATAAGACTAAGCAACTTGATCATTTACCGGCTTCTTGTTGGGAATCTGCTGAATTTCTTGAGAAACACAGTGAAATTTACAGGAAATATGATATATTTAACCAAGGAACAATAAATGGATTGATCAAATATCTTAAAAATTTCAATGATAAGAATCTAAGAGAAGAAATTCAGGATAAGCCCGAAGAAATTATAAAACTTGTTCATGCGTTTTTCCATTGCGGATAATTTGTAATTAATTGTTAAATTTTTGCTTTTTTAACAACCTTTTACAAAGCAACAATCTATAACATCCCTATTATTAATTGGTTATGTTTTTGTGTGTGCCATAATGACGCATTAATCCTATTCTATAGTGCCATATAGACAGAAAATTATGTGAATTATTATTAAAAATTGCTTTGGTATGAAAATTGAAAATTCAATTTACAAAAAAAATTATACAAGAAAAGAATTTGCTTATGGTTCATTTAGTCGTTCGTTTACATTACCAAAAAGCATTGATGTTGATAAAATCAAAGCAAATTATGAAAATGGTATTATGGACATAACACTTCCTAAAAAGGAAGAAGCTAAAATGAACATCAGAAAAGAAATAAAGATTTCATAATAAAATCAAATGTAGTTTTTTCATAATAATTTAGGTTGAAGAAAGGCATCCCGGAGAAATCCGAGGGTGCCTTTTGATATTGCAACTATTTAAATACAATTTCTTCTACTTTTTCCCATGGAATAAATATTGGATCTTCATTACCAAATACCAGTATGCCATCATTTTTATAAGTAACATCCTGCTTATCTCCTAATAGTAATTTCTGCCCGTTTTTTAACTCTACTTTGGAATAATTATAATTCTTCGGAGTGATTTTTTTTATATTTCTAAATGGAATTATATATTCAATATCATCTAAATTGCCATGAAGCAGTTCAATATCCCAGCTTTCATCAAGATCATAAATAATTTGTCCTGAATATGAGTTATCATCAATATCAATCACACTACCTCTAAGTATATTGGGTTCTTCGTAACTATTATACCCTGAACACATGGGAGTTTCACCGGAATTAAAAATAACTTTACGGAAATCACGCCATTTAATATCAACACGTCCCAAATCAGGAATCGTTACAATAATTCCACGATTTTCGCTATTTACATCATTGCTTCCTGTTAAAAACATTTCTGATCCGGTTTTTAATATAACTAAACTGCCTCTACCGTCTTTTGCAATAGATTTAATTTTTCCAAAAGTAATTGATACTTCCCCATCCTTGTTATCTCCGTCTAATTTATCACAACTAAGACGTTCATCGTGGTCCCACTGAACCAAACCTGTATAACTTCCATTAGATGTTTCAACAGTTCCGTATAATGGTTCTCCATATTTATTTTCAAGCGGATTGGGTGTTTCAAAAAATTCAACTTTATCAATCCGGCTCCATTTTATTACCATCTCGCCAATATCATTATCAAATATTCTTACTTTTGTGCCAATATCATTTGAGCCTCCTTTAAGATAAAAAATTTCACCATTCTTTAATTCCAGATCCACGCTTTCTTTTCCTGTAATATTTATGGTTTTTATATCACCAAACTGACAGGCAAATATATGGTTATGACTTATGTAGTGTTCATTATTAATGAATTTGTTTGACCATATTGAAAACCAGTTATCATCATTTTCAAGGTAATTCTGGTCAGTTTTTGATAAATACTTTATAAATTTATTAGAAATTTTGGTTGAATTAAAAATATCTGACCAAAATGCTTCTTCTTTACCCCAGCGAATCTCACCTGTGTAATTATTTTTATCCACAGTTGTAATCTTTCCGTAAATATAACATTCATCAGATTGTGCTTTAAGGTAAACAGGTTCAATTATCAATGATAATAATACCAGGGCGAAAAAATGTTTTAATAAATAGATCTTTTTCATTTTAATAAATTTAATTAATAAGTTTTTAAAACTACGAGGTTTGAGCTATTTTACTTCAATTCAATATCTGTAAATAAATATGACGAATAACAATAAATAAAAGTTACAATGATGTTGAAAATAATCAGGAATTTATTTGGATTTTATTTTTTTGTGATTTGTCTTTTCTCAAAACTGTCATTTCGGACTAAGGGAGAAATCTCCAATGTATTGATTTGTAAATAAAAGGATTTCTCGCTATAGTTAGAACCTCAAATCCGTAAGCTTATTTTATAGTTTGAAAATGAACACCCTTCGACTTCGCTCAGGGTGACAGTGAAGCGTGGAAGGGTGACAGTGAGGCTGAGCAAGGGTGCTGTGAGGCTGAGCGGAGTCGAAGCCTTTCCACAAAATACTTGCAGATTTAAGTTAGAAATGACACCTTTTACAGACTTTATGGACAGACTCAATTTAGGCATGGTCACATGACAACTGTGAACTGCCGACTGCCAACTGTTTACTGCCAACGACTGAAAGGAGTCCGTATGGACAACTCTATTTTTAAAATATATCAATTTATCCCGTTTTTAGTATGATCATATATATTTTATTATTCACTTCATCAGGTATTTAATTCGCTCAGAAGTACCACTCAAAACTCACATTAAACCGGTATTCCCACTTATCGGTACCACCAGGTCCGGGACCGCTATTCTCCGGCGAATCATTGAGATACCAGGCGTTTTTGCCATAAAGGAAGTCTATCCATATCCAAAATGGACCAGCTTCCAACACACAACCGGGATCATGTAATTGTGAATCTTTGAATGATTTTTTGTCCTTTAGTACTGTACTATAATTATAATAGGCATTAAAACGTTTAAATGGTCCCCAGTTTACATCCCAGAAACGGCGCAGATTAGCATTGATCAGGGTGCCTCTAGTAGCCACAAGCCGACTGGAAGTGAGGTTTCCCAAAAGTATAAGACGGTTGTCGATACCTTCGGGATTCTCCTGATGGTATTCGTATCGGGCAACCTGGAACTCCGGATTCCAGTCTCCATACCGGCCACTGTAATGCAGGGCAGTTTGCCAATGATAACCGTACTTGCTTGTTTCGAGATTGTGGATTCCACCATATTCACCGGAGATTCCAACTTCCGAACTATTATCAGTGTCTTTACCGAAAATATAGGCAAAACGCAGATTGCACTGTGCAAACTCTTCGTTCTGCTGGTTTTCAACACGAGCGAGATCTACAGAATACCTATCAAGCTTTGTCGCATCGCCGTACTCCTCATTTAGAAAAAACGCCACATGCAGAACCCATGTGTCGTTTTCATGACGCCACTTTATTCCTGCATCGTAATCGTCCTCCATACCCATATTGTAGCCGAGACCGAACCAAAAGCTATGGGTAGCAAAGGGTAAAAGTCCAAAAGGTATCTGTGTGATGCCCAGCTCTATCTGGTTTCTTTCATTGGGCTTATACCCGAACCATGCGTGATGAACAACCCGCGTGTATCCATATATCCTGTACTGCGCCGAGAAAAGCAAATTATCCCCGTGTGTTCCGTCGAAGGATAGTCGCACGTTGTCAAAACGCAGCCCTCGTTTACGTCCCTGACCCAGACTTACCCAATTCTGGTATGCATAATTAACCCAGACCGCACCGCCGAATTTGAACGTTGTTTTCGGTGTAATGTTTAAAAACAGCCCTGTGGAATCATTCTCACTCTGGGCTATACTTGTCATAGTCAAGCATTAAAAAAAATATAGCAGAAAGGACCTTTTATTTTTCATCATTATTAAGTTTTGGAGTGTGTGCAGGAATCCTATAGGCTAATGTTGCTTGTTCGAAATCGAAAGCAAGCCCAATCAGTCGCTCCTCTGAAAAGGGACGCCCCACAAAGGAAAGCCCCACCGGTAATACGTCGGAAGTGAAACCGGCTGGAACTGTGATTTCGGGCCAGCCCGTGGCACTCGCCAGATA
>JAIOSH010000381.1 GCA_021107685.1 Bacteroidales bacterium
CCGATACGTTTCCAATCTTCGCTTTTAGATTTATATTCTGCAAAATGAGCCTGAGCAGAATCTTCAATAATATAAAGGCTGTACTTTTTTGCAATTTTATTAATAAAATCTAAATCTGCCGGTTGCCCGTAAAGATGAACAGGAATAATAGCTTTGGTTTTATTTGTAATTTTCTCTTCAATTTTATTAACATCAATATTGTAAGTGTCGGGATGGCAATCAACAAAAACGACCTTAGCTCCTGAATTGGAGATTGCTTCTGAAGTTGCTATAAAAGAGTTAGCTGCAGTGATTACTTCATCACCCATTCCAACACCGAGTGCTTTTAGAGAAATTGTTATGGCATCAGTTCCATTAGCTACACCAATGCAGTGTTTGGCATTTAATTCTTTTGCAAAATTCTTTTCAAATTCTTCAACATATTTACCTTTGATAAATGCAGTATCAGTTAATACATTTTGAATTGCATTATCAATTTCTGATTTAATTGAAATATATTGTGCTTTTAAATCAACAAATGGGATGTTCATTTTATTATTTTTTTAAATTCTCTAATTTTTTTTGCCGGATTTCCTGCATATATTCCTGGTTTGGTAATATTTTTTGTAACAACAGATCCTGCACCAACAACAACATTATCAACAATAGTAACAGGAAGAATTGTAGCATTTGTTCCGATTGATACATTATTTCCTATCTTAGTTGATTTCCACAATATTTTGTTTCCCCCTGCAGGTCCTCCTTTTTGAAAAATATCATTAATAAACATTGTACCATGCGATATAAAACAATTATTTCCTATTTCAACTAACTCACAAATAAAGCTGTGAGATTGGATTTTACAATTATTTCCAATAATAACATCTTTTTGAATTTCAACAAAAGGTCCGATAAATGTATTATCACCTATTTTACAAGCATAAATATTTACAGGTTCAACAATAACAACGTTTTCGCCAAAATCAACATTCTTTATCCCGATTTCTTTTTTTACAAGTGTCATTTATTGATTTTTCTCTGCATTTGCATAAATCTTATCAATAATTTCAACGGTTTTAAGTCCCTCAAAACCGTTAGTTGCAATAACGCCTCCGTTTTCCAAAACATCTACAACATTTTCATATACTTTATCATGGTTAGACATTGAGCCAATATATTGTCCGTAATTATTCGGCGGATTACCTTTTGGTAAATCCTTAATTTCAATGCCCTCTATCATTTGGTATTCCAATTCATTAAGATACTGACCACCGATTTTTACAGTTCCTTTTTCGCCGAATATAGTAATAGATCCTTCCATGTTTTTAGTATAGCTGTTAACAGTATAATTGACAGTTCCCAAAACTCCATTGAAGAATTTCAATACAACAACTCCCGTATCATCAAATTCAATAATATTTTGGTGAGTAAAATTTTTATTAAATGCGTAAACTTCTTTTACATCACCTATCATCCAAAAAAGCAGATCAATAAAATGACTGAAGTGAGTGAAAAGAGTACCTCCGTCTAATTTTTTTGTTCCTTTCCAGTCAGAGTTCTTGTAATATTCATTGTTTCTATTCCAGAAGCAGTTAAGCTGTACACTTAATATTTTGCCTAATTTACCTTCTTCAATTATTTTTTTGATTGCAACAACAGGAGGATTGAACCTGTTTTGTTTAACAATAAAAAGTCTTTTATTCGCTTTCTCAGCTTCCTGTATCATTGTACCACAATCATGCACATTAATAGCCATTGGTTTTTCACAGAGAACATTAAAACCTGCCCTTAGTGCTTTGATTGTATGTTCTGCATGTAATCCGTTAGGAGTACAAATAGAAACTACATTAACTTCTTTTTCTTTTTCAAGTAAATCATCAATTGAAGAATAAACTATGGCTGAATATTTCTTTCCTAATTCATTAGCTTTATTAATATCAATATCACATACAGCTTTTAAGTATCCGTTGTTTGATATGTGTTCAGCATGACGTTGGGCAATTCTTCCACAACCTATTATAGCAAATTTTAATTTTTTCATTCTATTATATTTATAATTAGGCACTTCTTATTTTATTAGTTATAATATTATAAACAGCTTTAAAAAAATATTTAATATCTGTTGTAAAGGGATTTTTTTCTTTTTCAAGCAAATATATCCTTTCAGATTCAATGTATTCTTTAACATCTTGCTTTAATAAAGCAACATAAGGAGGTATGCAACCGGGTTTACATTTTAACCTCATTTTTAAAACATCTTCAGGGTATTCATCAATGAAGCGTTTGCTTAATGGACGAATACCGACTAAACGCATTTCTCCTTTAAAAACATTTATTAATTGAGGAAGTTCATCAAGCCAGTATTTTCTAAGGAATTTCCCCCAGGTAGTTAGCCTGAAATCATCAGCCGGCTTTCCTATTTCAGAATATCCGCTAATTTTAAGGATATAATCCTGTAAATACTCTGCATAAGGATGCATAGTCCTGAATTTATAAACATATATGATTTTTCCGTTTTTGCCTATTCTTCTCATTTTAAAAAGCGGACCATAAGAAGGATTTAAATCATAAGCCGGTTCTTTTACCTTTTTAGTGATAAAATAAATTAAATTATTTAATTCTTTATAATCAAGTATTTCAAAGCCACAACTTGCTAATCTGCCGAGAGTTTCAGCTTTGGAAAGAACCCGACTTCGTCCGTGAGTTATAAAAAAGTAAATCTTCTTAGTCAGGAACAATTTTGGAATTACACGTTTAAAAGTAAAATCAATAAAAATAAAAAATTGTCCTAACAGGAATGGATAATTTTCTAAAATTCTTCTATTTCTTTGTTTAAATGTTTCTGCACAACCGATAAACATACCATCATCAGGCAATTTATTATTAACAGCCTCAAAAAATTTGTTTATACGCCTGATATCATTAATTTTTTTAATATTGATTATTGTGTTATAGACGTTATTTGGTTGTTTTTCAATATTAAATGTAGTAGTTGTAGAAACAAACAGTGTTTTCAGACTCCCGACATTGGCATTATCGCAAATATATTTAAAGACATTTTTTCCTGACCCTTCAATTATTTGATTTTTAATGAATGAAATAACCGAAGGTTCCCTTTGTTCTTTTTCTAAAAGTTCAGGTATTGTTTCTTTATCTAAAACACCATATTCTTCAATTATTTCAGGAGATACAGTAACAGGCTCATAAAAATCAACTTTTCTAATTAGTTTTTTATCATAATAAAAGATGTATCCTAAAAAAAATTCAGTAATAGTGGCTAATAAGATTGTTCCAAAAACAATTAAACGTGAATAATGAAACAATTTAAAAAAGTAAATAGATGTGGTAACAATAGCTACAATAGTTAAATTGCTGATTAGTATAGGAATTATTATTTCCTTGAGTTTTTCACTTTTGTTTAAGTTATATTTTTCAATTACAATGGAAACGAATATCCAAATAGCTTCAAAAATAAGCAAAGGTATGATATAAGTAGGAATATAAACAGCTTTTGTTGCAGGTTTTAACCAAACAAAAAATAAGAAGGATATAAAAACAATAAGAATATCAATGAGAATATATATAATTTTTCTTTTCATCTTTTAGCACAGTAAAGTGTAATAATGAGAAAATTAAAAAATATTAAAACCGCGAAATTAAAAAATTTAAAGGGAATTACAAAAAAAGGAAG
>JAIOSH010000164.1 GCA_021107685.1 Bacteroidales bacterium
ACTGCCTGGTTTTTTTTAAGAGTTTTAACAACCGGGTTAAAATTTTTCCTGTTATGCAGATTTGTTTCCTGAACAGTAACAGCAAATTCTCTTTTAGCACGTTTAATTTGATGCTCTTTTAATGTTAATCCTTTATTTAATGATGGTATTATATAATTGAATTGAATTTGCGAAGCTTTAATGATTTGTTCAGCAATTTTTCTGCCATCGCCTATCGCTTTGATAGCAGTAGAAGCTCCTCTCATTGCATCTCC
Source organism: Bacteroidales bacterium (assembly GCA_021107685.1). Lineage (GTDB taxonomy): Bacteria > Bacteroidota > Bacteroidia > Bacteroidales > SMBSF39 > SMBSF39. The sequence goes on from JAIOSH010000164.1 coordinate 255, forward strand.
ACCAATATAAAGATTTTTGATTTTTGTTAGATAAGTTACAGTATCAGCTTTTAATAATTTCTGGTCAATAAAATCAATGCTCAATTCCTGACCAATTGCAGGAATTATAGTATCAAACTGTAAATCAAATTCTGTTCCTTTGATTTTAACCGGCTTAGGTCTGCCGCTTAAATCCTTATCCTCAAGTATCATTTTTATACAAGTAAGAGATTTTATCCTGCCTGATTCAATATTTATTCTTTCCGGTGCTGTAAGTTCAATTATTTTTATGCCTTCTTCCAAAACTGTTTTTATTTCGGTGATATCAGCAGGCATTTCTTTTTTTGTTCTGCGATATATAATACTTACTTTTCCGTTTTCACCAACCAAACGATTGGCTGTCCTTGCTGCATCCATAGCAGTGTTTCCACCTCCAATAACAGCAACATTATTTCCTAAATCTGTTTTAATTCCTTTATGAATATCAGATAAAAATTGCAGAGGATCCAAAACACCTTTTGCATCTATGCCTTTTATGGCAATTTTTTTTGATAATTGAGCACCTGTAGATAGATAAATATAATGGTTATTTTCCTGTAATTTTTTAAATATTTTTTTATTAACTTTATAATTATAATGAATTTTTACACCTGTATTTTCAATTCTTTTTATGTCATTTTTAACAGCTTGCATACTGAGTCTGAATGATGGTATTACACCTGAAATCATACCACCTGCTTTGCTTTTGCTTTCATACACATTTACTTCAAATCCTGCCAAACTAAGAAAATATGCACAGGATAAACCTGAAGGTCCTGCTCCGATAATGGCAACTTTTAATCCATTTTCTTTTGAAACTTGCGTAGATTCAGAAATCTTTAAAACATTATCGGAATTTTTTTCTGCGATAAATCTTTTAATTTCACGTATCAACAATGAATTGTCATAATTTATCCTTGTACACTTTATTTGACATAAATGGTCGCATATCATACCTGTAACCAAAGGAAAAGGATTTGTGTTGATAATAACTTCAAATGCTTTGTCAAATTCTCCTTTTGAAGCATAATACATATAATCGGGAATATTCTGATGGGTCGGGCATGTTTCAACACAAGGAGCTTTTATACAATCAAAATACTGTAAAATTCTTTTAGTTTTAATATCCGGTTCATATAAATCATGTTTTTTATATGAATCTCTTTCAACAACTTCATCAGCATATTTATTCAGATTACTTAATGCAGAATCATTAACATCAGTACTTTTAGAATTATTTTTTTGCAAAATAAACTGATTAATATCTTTTGCTTTATTTTTAACAAAATCATCATATAAATTCTTTAGATACTGATTTAATCGTGTATAACCACCGGGTTTCAAAATATCGGAACATACAGTTACAGGCTTTAATCCGCACGCAATAATATCAGAAATATTAAAAGCATCAGCTCCGGCAGAAAATGAAATATCTAATTTTCCATTAAATTCATTCTGTATTTTTTTTGCAAGATTTATTGAAATCGGATGTAATGCCCTGCCACTCATATACATCATCTTTTCCTTTGAAGAGAAAATATTTTTATGATTAATGCTTTCAAGAGTATTTGTAAGTTTTATACCAAAATGAACTTTGTTCTTTTTTGCAGATGAATTTAAGGATTTAATAATATTAACAGCATCAGGATATTTCAAATCGTGTTGAAAAGCTGATTCAGGAATTTTGGTTTCAAAGCCTGATTTATCATTTAATATTTTATGAAGTTTTTCAGAACCAATAAGTGTAGGATTTAATTTAATTGTTGTATGGAGTTTTTTTTCTTTAATAAGATATAAACCGATTTTTTCAATTTCTTCGGGTGGACAACCATGCATAGTGGATAAAGTAATATTATCGGATATACAATCAGGTATTTTGAGATTAATAATATTCGGATATAAATTCTTTAATGATTCTATCTTTTTATTTTTTTCAGTTTTGCAATCTTTCATTTTTTCAAAAAACCATTGAACATTAGGCATTAAAATTCCTTTCATATCATAGCCAACACTCATATTAAAAATAGTTCCCAATTCATTATTGCTGTTCCATCCGAATTTATCCTTTAATATATGAATTATTATCCACGCATTTAAATATTGATCAAACGATTCGGAAATTTTCAATTCTTGCGACCATTCACAATTATATCCTTCATCCTGCATATCTATACAAGGCTTTGAAATACTTAATTCGTCCAAAGTCTGAATTGTTTTTAATTCAATAAATCTGGCACCACATAAGCATGAAGCAATTATATTTTGTGATAGCTGAGTATGAGGACCGGCAGCAACACCTATGGGGGTTTCTAACAATTGTCCGAATCTGAAATCTTTTAAAATATTATTTTTATGAGGGAGATAAAATAATTTCTTCGGGATATTAAAAATTTGATTTTTCTCTTCTAATTCATTAAAAATTATTGAAAGTAATCGTTTTATAGATATAATTGTAAATTTGTCTGTCATTTTCTCTATAATTTCATTTCCTTTGCCTCAGCCTTAATAATACAATAATAATAACTATTCAGTGCCTAAAGTTTGAAATGCCTACACTTCGACTTCATTTCGGCTTCGCTCAATGTGCACGCTCAGTGTGAAAAATGCCTAAAGTTTTAGTTACTTGTCAATTTTAAATAATGAATAACGAACACCCAATAATGAATTTAGAAATAAAAAACTTCAGTTTTCCAATGTGTTTTTTCTAACTGTTTTTATACTTTGCATAATTATTGCAAAATCAATTAATCGGTCTTCTAAATCATATTTCTTAAATTTCATTATTATTTATTCTATATTCGTTATTCATTATTTCAATTCTCAAAAATAGTTATTAGCTAAGAACATCAAAATATGATTTTGCCTTGGTTCGCCAATATTACAATTATTTTTTATTTTTATCCCAAAACTTCGGGATTGGTTGACTGATTAGTTACCAATATTAATTTTATTTTCAAATTTATATTTTTTCATCAATATTGTCTTTTGAAACACCGTAATGTTCATCCTTTTCTATATTTCCTAAAGGTTCAATATGAACAAGGATATCATAAATATTGTCAATATTTTCTTTTAATTTATTTTCTACATTTTTTGCAATTTGATGAGCTTCTGATACTTTAATATTTTTATCAACTTCAACATCCAAATCAATAAAAAACAAATTAGAAGTTTTGCGAACCCTTATCCTATGCGGATTATATGCTCCTTTAACAGAATCGACTGCTTTAATAATCTTATGATAAATTGTAGTATCTTTAACTCCATCCATTAATTCGGTATTTGTTTCCATAAATATTTCAAAAGCTGTTTTCATAATCCAAATACTTACAGCCATAGCAGTAATTATATCAAGTACAGGCATTTCAAGAATAAATGTAAAGAACAATCCTAATAAAACAGAAATGGAAATAATGATGTCGTTTCTCATATTCTTTGCATTAGCAAAAAGCATAGAACTTTCTGTTCTTTTTGCAATTTTATATTGCCAAAACGAAAGTACGCCTTTTCCTGCGATAGATAATATTGTTACATAAATTGCGATAATAGAAGGAATTTCATGCTCAATGCCATTAATAATTCTGGATATTGTTGAAATAAAAAATTGTGCCCCGACAAAAAAAATAATAAAAGCTAATACTTTCGTAGCAAGTGTTTCAGCTTTTTTATATCCGTATGGATATTTTATATCAGGAGGTTTGGAAATAATCTTTGCTGTAAAAAGGGTTATAAAAAAAGTCAGTATATCTATACTTGAATCAATTCCATCTCCTATAACTGCCAGACTTCCTGAAATAAATCCAATAGTTATCTTTAATACGGCAAGTATTGTATTTCCAATAATACCAATCCATGATGCCCTGACAATTTCTTCTGACCTTGATTTCATAAAAATTATTTATTATAGTACAAATATATAAAGAAAGATTAATTATCTTTGAATGAAAAAAATCTTTATTTATTAAGGTGGAAACATCTATCAATAATGAAAAAAAAAAAAAATTATGTATAAAAAAAATTATTCTGTAATAATTCTATCTGCCGGTAATTCATTCAGAATGGGCTTTCCAAAGCCTTTCTTAAAATGGGATAAAAATACAAACTTTTTAAAAAAAATTGTTCAAGAGTATAAAATATTCGGTTGTAAGGAAATTATTGTTATTTTAAATAAAGATGGAATTAAATTCTATGAACAAAATAAATATACCTTTTTAAAAGACACTTACATTATAATAAATAAGCATTTGGAATATGGTCGTTTTTATTCTGTTAAATTAGGATTAAAGGAAATGAGCAAACCTTCTCCTTGTTTTATTCAAAATGTTGATAATCCATTTATTAATAAAAATATTTTAACACAAATCAGTAATAATTATTTAAAAAATGCTTATACTGTTCCTGTATTTCAGAATAACGGTGGACATCCTGTACTTATTTCCGAAACTATTGTAAAATATATTTCTTCAATAAAAGAAAATAATTTGAATTTAAGAAATATTCTAAACAAATTTAGCAGAAATAATGTAAGTGTAAATGATGAAAAAATTCTCTGTAATATAAATACGCCTGAAGATTACGAAAATTTATTTAACTCAAGTTTCAGAGAGATATAAGAATTAAAGATGTTACTAATCAACGTGTTGACATGCACAATTATTGATATTATATTTTAAACGTTATTTATTGTCCAAATTTTTGTTGTTATAATAAAAATATTTAATATTTTTGCACTCGTTTTTTTAAATTAGTAAAATAATAAACTGCGGATGTGGCGTAATTGGTAGCCGCGCTAGACTTAGGATCTAGTGGTCATAGACCGTGGGGGTTCGAGTCCCTTCATCCGCACTTTTAATAAAACCTGCAAGATAATATCTCATTATAACACTTTGCTGTGCTAAAAGATGATTAGCTTTATATTATGCAACATAAATTATTTGAAATTAAGGATATTTTTTGAAATTGATAGAAATTTATTGAGAACTCTATTTTAATATCTATAAATTTCTAATTTTCTATTTTACAATATGTTGCAGAACAGTAAAATCTCATCATAGCAAAACGTTATAATCAGGATAATATTATTATTGCTTAATTGGTTAAATTACTTGATAGTTAACATTTCAAAAAAGATTTGTTTTAAAAAACTTATTAAAATCAATATTTCCGCCTGAAATAATTATTCCTATCCTTTTATTTTTAAAATCAAATTTATTTTCGAGAAGTGCAGCCAAAGGTACAGCAGATGAAGGCTCAATAATGACTTTCATTCTTTCCCAAATAAGTCGCATTGCTTGTATAATACCTGCTTCGCTAACTGTTACTATTTTATTTACATATTTTTGAATAATAGGAAAAGTGAGGGTTCCAAGAGAAGTAAGCAAACCATCAGCTATTGTATTTGGATTGATCGATGGAATAAATTTTCCTTGATAGAATGACTTATATGCATCATCAGCCTGTTTTGGTTCTACTGCAATAACTTTAGTTTTTGGAGAAATATAAAAAGTGCTCAGTGCTGTGCCACTTATCAGACCACCTCCGCCTATCGGTGCAATAATATAATCAAGATTTTTAACTTTTTCAAAAAACTCTTTAGCAACTGTTGCCTGACCTGCAATTATGCGATAGTCATTATAAGGATGAATTTCAACAGCATTGGTTTGTTTTATAATCTTTTTTAAACCTTCTTCTCTTGATTTTAAAGTTGGTTTACAGAAGGTGATAATTCCTCCATAATTTTTTACTGCTGCAATTTTAACAATGCTTGAATTTTCGGGCATTATTATAAAAGCCTTAGTATTTCTTATACTTGCAGCGCGTGCCAAAGCTGCGGCATGGTTTCCAGATGAATGAGTACATACACCTCTATATAATTCTTTATTATTTAAAGAAAAAACGGCATTAATAGCACCACGTGATTTGAAAACACCGGCTTTTTGAAAATTTTCACATTTAAAGAAAAGATTAGCTTTAAAAAGATTATCAATACTTTGAGAAGTTAAAACAGATGTATAATGAACATACTTTTTGATCCTTTCAGCAGCTTGTAATATTATTGAATAATCTGGTGGTTTATTCAATTGGTTGATTTATTGGTTATTTTGAAAATCTATTTTGCTAATGAATCAGCAATTTTATTACAGGCTTTATCTAAAAGGTTATAAACTTTTTCGCAATCACCTAATTTTCTGTAAAAAGGATCAGGTACAGCTTGATTTTTGCCTGGTTTTAATACATTCATAACATAATCAATTTTCTTTTTATCTTTTTCATTCCTTATGAAATACTTAATGTTTCGATAATCAGTTGAATCCATTACAAAGATTTTATCAAAATTATCAAAATCTTCTGTTTTAAAGAGTCTTGCCCTGTAAGCTGAGATATCAATTTCGTGTTTTTTACCTATCTTGATAACTCTTTTTTCGGGTGGGTCATTAATATGAAAAGATTCAAAACCTGCTGAATCAACTTCACCAACAATATTTCTTTTTTTTAATTTTTCTTTTAATATTTCTGCTGCTAATGGTGCGCGACAAGTATCAGTTAAGCAAACGAATAAAATTTTCATAAAGCATATTATAAAGTAAATTTATTTTAGAGTATATTTTAGTATTATCAAACCCTAAAATTACAAATAATTTTTAAACACACAAAAAAATTATAAAAATAATTATAAAACAATTTTTTTGTCTAATTCTTCGACATAATTTCTGAATTGTTTGTCAGTGTCAATCAGATTATTAACAGTTTTGCAAGCATGGAGAACTGTTGCATGATCTTTATTACCGCAATGAAGGCCAATTGTAGCTAAAGAAGATTTTGTAAGTTTTTTAGAAAAATACATAGCCAACTGCCGAACCTGAACAATTTCTCTTTTTCTGGTTTTAGAATTAATTACTTCTAAAGGTAAGCCAAAATAATCGCAAACAATTTTTTGGATATAATCAATAGAAATTTCTCTTGATGTATTTTTAACGAATTTATCAATCATCTTTTTAGCAAGATCAAGTGTAATAGCTTTTTTATTTAAAGATGACTGGGCAAGAATAGATATCAATGCACCTTCAAGTTCTCTGATATTTGAGGTAATGTTGTAGGCAAGGTATTCTATAACATCTCTGGGCATTTCAACGCCATCTTTATATAATTTTTTTTCAAGTATAGCTATACGTGTTTCAAGGTCAGGTACCTGAAGGTCTGCTGCTAAACCCCATTTAAAACGCGATAACAGGCGTGTATTTATTCCTGTTATATCAACAGGAGCTTTATCTGATGTAATTATCAGTTGTCTGTCTTTTTGGTGTAAATGATTAAATATATGAAAAAATACATCCTGAGTTTTTTCCTTTTTTGCCAGGAATTGAATATCATCAATTAATAACACATCAATTATCTGGTAAAAATGAATAAAATCATTTTGATTATTATTTTTTACAGAATCAATATATTGATTTATAAATTGTTCGGAATTAACATATAAAACTGTTTTATCAGGAAAGTTATTTTTAACTTCAAGCCCAATAGCATGTGCAAGATGTGTTTTACCTAATCCTACATTACTATATATCAAAAGAGGATTAAATGATGTTTTTCCCGGATTTTTTGCAACAGCAAAACCTGCAGATCTTGCCAAACGGTTGCAATCACCTTCAATAAAATTATCAAAGGAATATGTTTCATTAAGTTGGGATTGAACTTTAATTTTTTTAAGACCGGGGATAATAAATGGATTTGGTATATCTTTAGAAGAACCCTTGTTCAAATCTATTGGCATTGCAATAGAAGGGTTATAAGTAGCTTTTTTATTTGTTGTCGGAAATTTAATAGTATATGGATTCATATTATTATATGAGTTGTCCATGATAATACTGTATTCCAATCTTCCAACCGGACCTAATTCTTTTTTTAAGGTTTTTTTAAGTAAACTGATATAGTTTTCTTCTAACCATTCATAAAAGAATTGACTGGGAACCTGAATTGTTAAAACATTATCCTCTAATTTAATAGGTGTTATCGGTTCAAACCAAGTTTTAAAGTTTTGATGGTTAATATTATCTTTGATAATGTTTAAACAATTTTCCCAAACTTGCTTAAAATCTTTTTTCATTAGCTATACGAATATTAAAACATTTTAAATGTTACATAAGATAGTAATTTATTATATATTAAGATTAACATATTCTATACTCGCACTTTATATCAAGTACTCGGCACGAGTGCAAAGCTGATTAGTACGAGTTATACCGAGAGGAACAACCTTGAAATTTTTGCTATATAGTGCATTAGCTTCCTTTCGGGATAGTTTTTTTAGGACAAACCTGTTCCGATTCGGTATAATTAATTTTGTGAAATTCTCTAATTTGAGAAGAGTAAATTTTCAACAAAATTGTACTAAAAAAAGTTAAAAAAAAAATTAAAATTAACTTGATTTTAAAAAAAATATGTTGTATTTATGAACACATACGTAATATATTATATATGTTAATAATATTATTATTTATATAGTTCGTAAATAATTTATCTTTAGATTATTAATTTTTTTAATTTTATTAAAGATTCTTGATGAATCATTTTTTCTTACTGAAAAAGATATTTTACATATCAGTTCAAAACTATGGCAAAGTTGTTTTAAATTTTCTTCCTTTAAAATTTTCATTACTTCATTCATTTTTGAATAGTCAAATATTATTTCGTAAATATCATTTACTGTTTTTGTGATAATAGCTGACTTTTCTATTGCTTCTTTTGAGGCTGTTTTATAAGCATTAATTAAACCACCAACACCTAATTTTACACCTCCAAAATATCTGATAACAACAATTAATATATTTGTTAAATCTTTTGATCGGATTTGCCCAAATATTGGCTTTCCTGCTGTTCCTGACGGTTCTCCATCATCATTTATTCTATAAACAGATTTATCAAACCCTAAGCGATATGCATAACAATGATGACGTGCATTATGATATTCTTTTTTTAGCTTATCAAGCTGCTCTATTATTTCATTCTCATTATTAACAGGAATAGCTAAAGCTATAAATTTACTACCCCTGTCTTTAAATAGTCCTACTGAAGTATTGGATATCGTTTTGTAAGTATCGTTATTGAGTAGTTCCACTAAAATATTTTATTAAGTGGTTTTATGGTTATCTTTTGTCCACAATATCAGTATATAAGCGAACAGGCTAAGTAATAAATTTCAGTTTATAAAAGTATATAATTTTTTTTGTCTTTGTAACAAAAATTTTATTTTTTTTTCATTTTTTTGTTATTTATAATTGGTCTAAATATTTTTTTGTTATTTTTAGACTATTTTTGTAAATATATATAGTATTTCTTTTTTATCAATTTTAATTATGAATGAAATTATTGGAGAGATAAATAAATTATCAAAAAAATACAAAGAATATACTGCTGAAAATTTATCAAAATTAATAAAAATTAAATCTTTAAGCTGTGAGGAAAAAGAGGTCCAAATTGAACTTAAAAAGCAGATGAAAGAAGCAGGTTTTGATGAAGTAAAGATTGACGGTTTAGGTAATGTAATCGGCAGGATTGGAACCGGAAGCAAGATACTCGCTTTTGACGGGCACTTAGATACTGTTGATTTTGGAAATCAGGAAAACTGGAATTTTGATCCATTATCAGGAGAAATAAAAAATGGTTTTATTCATGGAAGAGGAAGTGTTGATCAGAAAGGAGGTGTAGCAGCTTTTATTACTTCAGGTAAAATTTTAAAAGAATTGAAATTAAATAAAGATTTAACAATTTATTTTATTGGAAGTGTAATGGAGGAGGATTGCGATGGTCTTTGCTGGAAATATATTATTGAGGAGGATAATATCAAACCTGATTTGGTTATCAGTACTGAACCTACTAATTTGAATATTTACAGGGGACATAGAGGAAGGATGGAAATTGAGGTGGTTTTCAAAGGAGTTTCTGCTCACGGATCAGCTCCCGAAAGAGGAAAAAATGCAATTTATATAGCATCAAAAGTAGCACTTGAAATTGAAAAGTTAAATGAAAGATTAAAAACCGATGATTTTTTGGGAAAAGGTAGTATTACTATTTCCGAATTTGTATCAGGCAGTCCTTCGCTGTGTGCAGTGGCAGATTATGCAAAGATACATCTCGACAGAAGACTTACATGGGGCGAGACAAAGGATTC
>JAIOSH010000160.1 GCA_021107685.1 Bacteroidales bacterium
CATCCCATTGAATAACAGTTGTATTATCTCTTCCTCCTATTATTGCATGAGCTTTTGATACTGTTCTTGTTGCAATAATTACATGATAATTGCATTTATCCAGAAAATAATCCACTGCCGGTTTAACTACCATTCCAGCACCTAAAACTAAAATTTTCTTTTTGTCCATAATAAGTTATTTTAAATTGATTATTTACTTTAATAATATAATTTTTATAATTCATTAAGTTTTAGTAATTGATAATCTTAATGTTTGCCAACTATAGAAATAAATCTAATATGTCGTTTATTTCTATTATATATTTCCGGTTTTTTTCTGCAATCCTTTCATCTACAAAAATATTCATAATATTTTAAACAGCCAAGAGAAATTTATATATTAGGTTCTACCAAAAATTTAATGAGAGAGGACACTTCGACACACTTCGACAAGCTCAGTGTTCGAGAGATGTGAGTTGTTAAAAAAAACTCCGTCTTCGGTCTTCCGACTTCGGTCTTCGGTCTTCCGACTTCGGTCTTCGGTCTTCCGACTTCCATCTTTCTTTTCTAACAAAATAATGGTAATGCCAATAATATTTTGTTAATTTTGTAGATCATTTTGATGTTAAGGTAACATTGAAATCCTTTACACATAATGCTGCCGGACTATTATACCGAAATACAATCATACATGAAAAATCATAAAAAAAAACAAAAAAATTCTTTTACTAATAAAACCAAAAAAAATAAGTTTGAAAAATTATCAAAGCTTGAGCTTCCACAATTAAACTGGATTACAATAATTAAATCAAAATGGTTTATACCTGCTATCTTACTATTTTTCATGGTATTTATATTCTCTCTAAGATTTTTATCTGATGCAGACCTTGGTTTTCATCTGAAAGGCGGAAAATGGATAACCGAAAACCATTCATTCCCACAAAAAGATACATACACATATACTGTTAACAACAATGATTATATCAACCTTCACTGGCTGTTCCAGGTAATATCATATAAGCTATATACAATGACAGCTTATTCGGGTTTAAGCATTTACAAGGCTGTTTTAACGAGCTTATTGTTTTTCTTGCTTTTTGTCAGGAATAAAATTCTAAAAGCAAGCATACCTGTTACTGTAATAACTTTACTTGCAGCAATTATTTGTATTGAAAGCCGTGTAGTAATGCGTCCCGAACTTTTTACTTATATTTTTATCACATCAACAATACTCATTCTTGATATTTATTATCTGCAAAGAAAAAATTATCTTTTCTTTCTCCCTGTAATACTGCTGTTATGGGTCAACAGCCAGGGTTTATTTATTTTAGGCTGGTTTATCATAGGTGCATATTTTATAAGTACATATATAAAAGATAAAAAATATGATAAAAAATTATTGCTCTATGGCATTGCTTCTGTTGCAGTTTCTTTTATAAATCCTTACTTTGTAAAAGGAGTTATGTTTCCTTTTTATCTTTTTACAAGATTCAACGAAAACAATGTTTTTAGTAATATTGTAGAATTTCAATCATTCTGGGAAACAAATCAAAATCTGACAATACCGTATATTCTATTCTTTATATTTGCTTTTTTTAGCTTATTTCTTTTTGTTATTACAATAAAACGGAGAAAAGTCCATGAATTTATTTTATTAATTGTTTTTTTATACCTTTCATTTTCAGCAATTCGTAATATTCCGCTTTTCATTATTATTTCCGTACCGATAATAAGTATTTCACTTTCAGAGCTAATAATCAGGATAAAAAACAAATCCTTTTTGCATATAAAAACCAGGATTAATATTACTTTGGCAATTATTGTTTCTATCTTTATTATAGGATTATCAATGCGTTTAATCACAAATTCATTCTATACAGGCCAAAGATTAAAATTTAAAACAGGTATAGGATTAGACTATAATAAACAGCCAATCAAAGCATCGGAATTTTTAAATAATAATAATCTTGACGGAAGAATTATTAATGACCTGAATATTGGAGGATGGTTAGAATGGTCAATACATCAGCCTGTTTTTATTGACGGCAGGTTAGAAGTAATAAAAGAAGATTTTTATAAAGAAACAATGTTCAGTAATACGGAAGGTGGATTAAGAAAACTAATTGCAAAATATAAACCAAAATTAATTATATTTGATTATGAAGCTAATATTTCATGGATTATGCAATTGAACAAATTAAGCAATTGGCGTATTATTTATGTAGATGAGATAGTAGCAATATATGCTGAAAAAAATTACGCATTAGAAATTCCTGTTTTTGATTATAATCAATTGGTTAGAAATAAAGATATTAATATAAATCCTAATGATTCTGTTATCTGGCACATTCTTAAAACACCTCATCAATCTAAGTTTAAAAACTGGTTAAATGGTTTTACACAAAAAAGTGTTTATTTGTATCCCAAATATCTAAAAATCGGTACTTTTTTAGATATTGCTGAAGAAAAAAATATTGCTGAAAAATTTTATCTTGAATTTCTAAAACATGATAAAGGCAGATATTATAAAGTTTACCAAAATTTAGGTTATCTGTATTTAAAAACCAATCAATATAAAAAAGCTAAATACTGTTTTGAGCAAATTTTAAAACATGATAAAAAAAATAAAGCAGCAATTAAAAATCTGAATTATCTTAGGAGTAAGATTTAAAACTTAAATAAATATGATTAAATCATATTTAAAAGGAGTAATACCAACCCTACGAGGGTTTCGAACCCTCGTAGGGTTTTATTAATGCAAATTAATTAAAAAAATTTTTATGAAATGTTTTATCACTATGCTTTATTTTTTTAATTTTGAAAAATAACATGTTGTAATTAATTATGAAAAATAAACCTACTTACAAGGAATTAGAAAAAAGAGTCAAAGAACTTGAAAATTTAAATCTGTATTTTCGGGAATTATCAGGTAACAGCAGTATTACCGGTACTCAAAACGATTTTTCATATACAATGGATAGTCGGGAAAAAATGAAATTAAAAAAGGAAGCGGCATTTCAGGCTATTTTAGAAAGTGCACAGGATTCTATTTTTTTAAAAAATATTTCATTAAAATATACTTATATTAACCCTGCTATGGAAAGGCTTTTCCAACTTCCTGCCTCAAAAATAACCGGAAAAACAGATTCTGAGCTTTTTGGAGAAGAATCGGGTAAACACATAAATGAAATTGATACAAGGGTGCTTAATGGTGAAATTATTGAAGATGAACATACAAAACCTGTAAACAAAGTTATGAAATCTTTTCATGTTATTAAGGTTCCTTTGCGTGATGATAAAGGGAAAATTGCAGGTTTATGTGGAATCGCACGTAACATTACAAGACGAAAGCAGGCAGAAAAAGCACTTATAGAAAATGAAAAAAAATTTAAAGAATTAGCCGAACTTTTACCTCAAACAGTTTTTGAAAATGACATTAATGGCAACATAACATATTCTAATACTGCCGGCCTTGAACTTTTTGGCTATACACAAAAAGATATTCATAATGGTTTAAATTTTTCACAACTTTTTATTACAAAAGACTCCATAAGATTAAAAAAGATAATGCCTGAATTGTTAAATAATAATAATAATAAAGATAACGAATATATTGCAATAAAGAAAAATGATACGGAATTTCCTATTCAGATATATTCTTCACCAATTATTAAAGATAATAAAGTTATCGGCTTAAGAGGAACTATTATTGATATTACAAAACAAACAAAAGTAAAGGAAGAATTGATAAAAGCCAAAGAAAAAGCAGAAGAATCCGATAGATTAAAAACAGCATTTTTGGCTAATATGTCACATGAAATCAGAACACCAATGAATGCAATTATCGGAATCTCAAGTATGCTTTCAGACACTAATATTTCAAAAGATGAAAAAAATGATTTTATTTCACTTATTAAAAGTAATGGTAAAGCATTAATTAATTTAATTGATGATATTCTGTATATAGCCAAAATTGAAGCAGGTCAGATTAAAATTGTAAAGACCCAATGTATGATTAATAAGCTACTCTCTGAAATATATCTTAGCTGTAATGAAAATAAAAAGAGACTTGAAAAAGATAATATTAAGATTGAAATATACAAAGCTAATAATCAGGAAGATTTTACCATTCTGACAGACACTCAAAGGATTTGACAAGTATTAACCAATATTGTTAATAATGCTATAAAATTTTCTACATAAGTAACTGTTGAATTTGGATATACTATAGAAGAAAAAAATAATGAAAAGTCCAAAATTAAATTTTTTGTAAAAGATACCGGAATAGGAATTCCTGAGAATAAACTTAAAATAATTTTTGAAAGATTCAGGCAGGTTGATGATTCAACTACAAGAGTTTATGGAGGAACAGGATTAGGATTAACTATTTCAAAAAAATTAGTACAATTACTCGGTGGCAAAATTCATATTGAATCAGAATTAGGAAAAGGCTCTAATTTTTACTTTACAATTCCTTATAAACCGGTTAAACTAATAAGTAAAATAATTTTAAAAACTGATAAAATAAAAAATAATTATGACTGGAAAAATAAAATAATTCTTGTTGCAGAAGACGTGGAATCAAGTTATAAAGTCATTGAAGTTTTATTAAGGAAAACAAAGGCAATTTTATTATGGGCAAAAAACGGAAGAGAAACTATTGATTTATGCCGGTCAAATAACAATATCAATCTTGTTTTGATGGATATAAGAATGCCTGAAATTGATGGTTTTCAAGCTACAAGAGAAATAAAGCAGTTCAGAAAAAAGTTACCTGTTATAGCTATAACAGCTTTTGCTATGAGAGAAGATGAAGAAAAAAGTATAGAAGCTGGATGTGATGGTTATATTTCTAAACCCATTGATCACAAAATGCTTTTATCGCAATTAAGTAAATATTTAGATTAAATTTTCTATGGATAAAAAAATAAAAAATTTTAAAGAAAAAAAGAGTCAGTCCGAAAAAAAAGAAAGTTATAATCTTAAAAATCTTCAGTTTCTGACCAAGTCAGCTATGAAGTTTGTGAAAATTCAAACCGAAAAAGAAATATATAATTATATTGCTAAAGATTTGAATGAACTTACCGGTAATTCAATTGTAAATGTGTTCTCTTATGATAATAAAACTGAAATTCTAAAAATCAAGGCACATACAGGATTAAGAAGTCTAACTCAAAAAGTTTTAAAAATTATCGGAAGAGACCCTGTCGGAATAAATTATAAAATTGATAACAAAGCAGTTGCGTTTTTAAAAACAGGGAAAATTGAAAAATTCTATGGTGGTATATATGAACTTACTTTTAAACAATTACCTCAAATAGTATGCAAAGTATTAGAAAAAACATTAAATATTAATACAATATATTGTATTGGCTTCAATTGGTTAAACGAGTTATATGGAGGAGCTGTCATTATTTTGCAGAAAGATGCCAAACTAAATTATCCTGAAATAATTGAAGCTTTTATCAGGCAGGCTTCAATAGCTTTACAGCGAAAATATGCAGAGGAAAATCTTGAAAAATGGGCACTTATTTTTAAGAATGCAGAATGGGGGGTGGTAATTTGTAAATCCGATTGCAAAACAATAGATATAATAAATCCTGCCTTTGCAAAAATGCATGGCTATACAGAAGAAGAACTAACAGGTAAATCTATTAATACGGTTTTATTATCTGAATTTCAGGAAATATTTCATAATCACATTTATAAAGCAATTGAAAAAGGGCATAAAACCCTTGAAACCATGCACATTCATAAAAACGGAAATACTTTCCCTGTTATTGAAGATATAACTGTTGTTAAAGATGAACATGAAAAAATTCAGTATATTGTAGTTAATGTTTGTGATAATACAGAACAAAAGGAAGCCGAAACAGCCTTGAAGGAAAGTGAAGCTAAATTAAAAAGCATTTTTAAGGCTACACCAACAGGTATTGCTGTAATTAACAAATACTTCTTTGAACATGTAAATGATATATTTTGTATAATGACAGGATATTCCAGGGATGAACTTATTGGTAAAAATTTAAGAATTATTTATGAAAATGAAAAAGAATATATACGTATAAAAAATAAAGAAAATGAAGCAATAAAAAGAAATGGAATCGCTACAAATGAAACCCGATTTAAATGTAAAAATGGTAAACATATTAATATTTTTCTAAGTTCTACGCCTATTGATCCTGAAAATCTATCTGCCGGTCTTATTTATACAGCTTTGGATATTACAAAGAATAAACAAACCGAGAAAAAAATTAAAGAAAGCGAGGAAAAATACCGCCTTTTAGCCGAAAACACTCTTGACTGTATTTGGCTGATGGATCTGGATATGAAATTTACTTATGTTAATCCTTCTGTCTTTAATTTATTTGGTTATAAAGAAAAAGAATGGATTGGTAGTTCATTATCTGATCATTGCCCTTATAAAGAAGTGAAAAAATTTGTTAATATTATTGCAATGCTCTTTAGAAGCTATGAAGAAAAGCCCGGTAAAATATTTGAAACATATTTTATACATAACAACGGCAAAGAAATAGCAGTTGAGATTAAATTAAATCTCTTATATGATGATAAAGGAAAAATTATTGGTATTCAGGGCAATACTCAAGATATTACAGAACGTAAGGAAGCTGAACGTATGTTAAAAGAAAGCGAAGAACTATACAGGACATTAGCATCAAATATACCGGATAGTGATATGTTTTTATTTGATAGTTCTTTACGTTATCTTGTTGCAGATGGTACTGAGATGCAAAGGTTCGGTTTTTCAAAAGAAGATTTTGAAGGTAAAACACTTTATCAAATTTATGATGACGAAACAATTACACTCCTTGAACCTCATTATCTGAAAGCACTTAAAGGTGAAGCCTCAAAAATAAAATTTAAATATAATAATACATTTTATTTTTCGAAAACTGTTCCTGTTTTTAATAATAAAAATAAAGTTATTGCAGGCATTGCATTTAATCAAAATATTTCCAAACTTAAAGAAATTCAGGAAGAACTTGTTATAGCTAAAGAAAAAGCCGAAGAATCAGACAGGCTTAAAACAGCTTTTCTCTCTAATATGTCTTTTGAAATAAGAACCCCGATAAACGCAATATTAGGTTTTTCAAGTATGCTCTCAGAAACTGAGCTTACTTCTGAAGAAAGAGATGAATTTACTGAACTGATTATTAACAATGCAAATGTTTTAAAAGATATAATTGATGATATTATAGATATTGCAAAAATTGAAGCAGGACAATTAAAAATTATTGAAGCTGAACTCCCGATAAATAAATTATTATCTGAACTTTATTTTACTTTTAATGAAAAGAAAAGAAGAGATGATAAGGTAAATATTGAAATAAAAATAAATACATCTATTCAAGATGAAAATTTTAAAATTTTTACTGATCCTTTACGTATCAGGGAAATTTTATCAAACCTACTTGATAATTCCTTAAAATTTACTGAAAAAGGTATCATTGAATTTGGTTATCGTATTGAAGAACATCCTGGCAAATCTTTTCTGAAATTTTTTGTTAAAGATACTGGAATTGGTATTGAAAAAGATAAATTAGATATAATCTTTAAAAGGTTTAGAAAAGCTAATGATCTTGAAACAGAAAAATATCATGGTACAGGATTAGGTTTGACAATATCAAAAAATATGGTTAAACTTCTTGGAGGTGATCTAAATGTAGAATCAAAATATGGAAAAGGTAGCACCTTTTATTTTACTATACCTTATAAACCTGTTTACAAAGAAAGTAAGGAAATTCGTAGTGTTGTCAAAACGGAATTTGATTATGACTGGAAAAATAAAATAATTTTAATAGCAGAAGATATTAAATTAAATTATCAGGTTATTAGTTCAATGTTACGAAAAACTAATGTTCAGTTAAAATGGGCTAAAAATGGAAAAGAAGCAGTTGAAATTTGTCAATCGGATGATAATATTGACCTAATTTTAATGGATATCAGAATGCCTGTAATGGATGGATTTGAAGCTACAAGAATAATAAAAAGCTTTAAAAATGATTTACCTGTAATTGCACAAACTGCTTACGCTATGGCCGATGATAAAGAAAAAAGCATAAAAGCAGGGTGCGATGATTATATATCAAAGCCTATTGAACCAAAAGAACTTTTATTAAAGATTAAAAATTTTTTTGATTGATTAGATAAAAAAAAAATCCAACGCAACCAAAATTCAATTTTTTTCATCTTTTAATACATACCGTTATTTTTATAAAAAAAAGCCTATTCAAAACCTTTACCACTATTTTAATTTCAAATTAATATTTTATTAACCTTAAAATCAGATTTATTATGAAAAAGATTCAATTCTTTACAGGAGTTGTTATCCTCATGTTTGTTGTGATAACTGCCCAAACACAAAATTCAGTGCTATCAGAAAGTAATTGGTATAAAATTGCTGTGGAGCAAACCGGCATTCATCAAATCACTTTTGATGACCTTGTAAGTTATGGTATTAATCCGACTTCTATCAATCCTAAACACATAAGGCTTTACGGTAATGGAAACGGAATGTTGACTGAACCAAATAATGAATTCAGATATGATGATTTGCAGGAAAATGCCATTTTCGTTTATGGAGAAGATGATGAAGTGTTTGATCCCGGAGATTTTATTCTGTTTTATGGTGAGGGACCTACAGAATGGACTTTCAATGAAGAAACAAATTTGTTCGAACACCAGGTAAATTATTATTCCGATTATTCATATTTTTTTCTTACAACAAATTTAGGAATAGGTAAAAGAATTGAAGAGCAATCATCATCCACAGCAAATCCAACTCATTATGTACAAAGTTTTAACAATTATTCCTACAATGAGCTTGAAGAATTAAACTTGATAAAATCTGGTAAGGAATGGTTTGGCGAAGAATTTAACGAAACCCTAACTTATACTTTTTCATATAATATCCCAAATTTATCTGCATCAGATTCTGTTATAATGGATATTTCTCTTGCTTCAAGGTCATTTGTTAATGCCTCCTTTGAAATAAAAGTAAATGATCAGATAATTGATAATTTATCTATTGTTTCTGTCAACCTTACTTCATGCACTTATGCCAGAGAAAAAAATAAAACTTACACTTTTATTGCAGATAATGAGAACATTGAAGTAGAATTAACTTATGACAAACCAGAAGAAGAATCAATAGGATGGTTGAATTATTTAAGGTTGAATGTCAGAAAAAAATTAATAGTGACAGACTCGCAAATGTTGTTCAGGGATATGGAATCAGTTGGTGCAGGATATATTTCTAAGTTTGAAATTGAAAATGTAAGTCAAAATTTTTCGGTTTGGGAAATATCTGATCCTATAAACATAAAAACCCAGTTATCTGAAAAAAACTTTAAAGACCAGTTCTCTTTTATCCTTCAAACTGATTCTTTAAAGGAATTCATCGCTTTTGATCATTCAGAATTTTTCACCCCTTCTTTCATCGGGCAAATAGAAAATCAAAATCTTCATGGACTGCAACCCGTTGACCTTATTATTATAACTCATGAAAATTTTATTAATGCAGCCCAGCAACTCGCCAATTTCCATGAATCGCATGACGGTCTTTCAACAATCGTTGTAACACCGGATATTATTTATAATGAATTTTCTTCAGGTGCCCAGGATATTACTGC
>JAIOSH010000319.1 GCA_021107685.1 Bacteroidales bacterium
AAAGTAAAATTATTCTACTATCATTTTCTTTGTTGCTGAATTTTCTCCTGCTTTAACAGTATAGAAATATATTCCGGAATTTATTTCGCTTGCGTCAATGGTAAGATTATGTGAACCTGCATTTACCTTACCTGCTGATACTTCATATACTTTCTGCCCCATTAAATTATATACTTCCAAACTTAAATTAGCAGCATATTCAAGAGTAACTTTAACAACTGAAGTATTATTGAATGGATTAGGGAAATTCTGTGAAACATTATCTTCTGTAAAGCTTATATCATTATCAATACCAACACCAAATTTTTCAACAGAAACATAATTTATTGTGTTTTCTATGTAAGGATGGTCCTCATCTATTGCAAGACCCGGTTCAGGATCAAAATTATAGAATAGATGTATAAAATCACCGGAATTAGCTGCAATTGTAGGGAAAATACATTCATCAAAAATATGTATCAGATCAGTACAAAGATCTTGAAATTCTCCCCATGTTGCTCCATTATCGAATGAAGTCCGAAACCAAACATGCTTGTAATTCATTGTACCATTCTCATAGGTTTCAGTAGTAGAGGCAAAAGCGACATATATCCTGTTAAGCTCATCTATACTTATGTTTGTCATAGTTGAAATTCCAAGCTCACGATAAGATTGTAATTCATCAAGTAAATTTATTGTTCCGTTTCCATTTACATCCTGTGTCCATCCTATTAGATTATAATCTTCAATAAGAACATCTATAGCATCAAGTGCGTCATGCTGATTAGGAGCGGTAAAAGGAGGCATTGTCTCGTTCCAGTATGCAACACCATCTGTCCAGGGCCAGTAAGAATATGAGTTCCCAACTTCAGTGTGTGCTACTCTACTTAATCCACAAACAACATGAGCCATACCATTTTGATCTAATGCAATAGCAGCCGAATTATCTGTACACCAGATAGTATCAGTAGTAATTGTACTATTCCAGTCAAATAAAGGATACGGATGCTCCCAGATAATTGTTTTTTCCCAGGTATCGCCTCCATCAGTTGATTTCATTAAGAACATATCATGCCATGCATCAGATACCAAAAAAGCAAGTGTATTGGCTCTTGGTTCTGCCCATGAAACTTCATCCGCTGATATTGCTGTATTATAATCACTTCCCATACCATCTAAGAGTATGTTTTCCGGATCCCATGTTGCACCGCCGTCAGTTGACCTTGAATAAAGTGTTGCTCCATCCTGACCATTATATATAGAGCCTCCGTTAGCAACCGGAGCTGTAACAGATAAAAGCTGAATAATACTATTATCCGTGCCTGATGTTATCATTCTGGGCCATTCTATTTTTTCATGTCCTGCCGGACCTATTAATTGTGATTGTGTCCAGTTTCCTGTACCTTTATCAGGTCGTTTTGATATTATTATTCCATCGGTATTTCCACTATGAGATATAACAATTTCACCATTTGCGCCCCATGGAGCATAAGAGGGCCATCCGGTTCTTTGTGTCTCTATTCTTTCATCCGGAATATCATCCCAGCTATTGCCGTCAAAAAAATTATACCCTGTTCCTCTCTCAGGAAAAGATGGTGAAGTAAAGCCCATTGTCCATACAACTCCTATTGTGCCATCTTCGTAATAATATATCCTGTTTTGTGTACATCCGTTTGTTTGCAAATCATAAAATGATTTACCTATTACATTCTCATCTAACATTGATGATTCTTTGTAAAGCATTTTTATTGAATTTTCATTTGCAGATATATCATCAATTGCAGGACGAAATTCCCGAGTTACTGATAAATCTCTTAAGGATTTTGTAATTAAAGCTCTTTGCTGTGAAAAGCAAAATAACGCAATGCTTAATGATAAGCTTAAAAGTACGATCTTTTTCATGATTTAAAATTTTAAATTAGTAATTAAGTATAAATTTATTTTATTAATATTTGAACAAAAGTATAAATTTTTAAATAAAAGTCAAGTATAAATCAGTTAACGGTTAAAATAAATCAGTTAACGGTTGAACTGGAGATTAAAATTCATCTCTAAATAAAATTTTTTTAAGCCATTAATGAGTTCGGTCTAAAAATGTCAATTTCTGTCATTTTCGTTCAGGCACTAATTACTTTACTATCATCTTTTTAGTTACTGATTTTTCTCCGGCTTTAACAGTATAAAAATATATTCCGGAATGTAATTCACTTGCATCAATTGTTAACGGATATGTTCCCGCATTAACATCACCTGCAGATACTTCATATACTTTCTGCCCCATTAAATTAAAAACTTCCATGCTTAAATCAGCAGCATATTCAAGAGTAACTTTAACAATCGAAGTATTATTGAATGGATTAGGGAAGTTTTGGGATACATTGTTTTGAGTAAGCTTATTTTCTTTAACACCAACATCGGGAATAATTTCTTTTTTAAAAATCGAAGCATAATACATCCTGTTTTCCTGGTATGGATGGTCTTCATCAAGAGCAGTTCCGGGAGTATCATCTGCCTGGTACAAAAGATGTATATTTTCATCGGTATTACCAGCTAACACAGGGTAGAAACATTCATCAAAAATATGTATAAGGTCTGTATTAATATCTAAAAAATCTTCTGTCCAGGTGGTTCCATTATCTGCTGAACCTCTTGCCCAGATATGTTTATAATTTAATGTGCCATTACCATAGGTTTCAGTTGTTGAAGTGAAAATCACGAAAATACAATTGTTATTATCAATTGTTATATTCGGTAATGTTGAAATACCAAGTTCACGATAAGATTGAAGCTCATCAAGTAGATCAATTGTTCCGTTTCCATTTACATCCTGTGTCCATCCTATTAAATTATAATCTTCAATAAGAACGTCAACAGCATCTAATGCATCATGTTGATTTGCATTTTCGAATGGAGGCATTGTCTCGTTCCAGTATGCTATACCATCAGTCCAGGGCCAGTAGCTGTAAGTATTTCCTACTTCAAAATGTGCCACCCTGGTTAAACCACAAACAACATGCACCATACCATCAGCATCTATTGCAATATCTGCGGAATTATCCGGCGCCCACATAGTATCTGTTGTAATTGTTACATCCCAGTCGAAAAAAGGATAAGGATTTTCCCAAACCATAATTTTTTCCCAGGTATCACCATTATCAGTAGATTTCATTACAAACCAATCGTGCCATGTATCAGCTACTACAAAAGCAATAGTTTCACCAACTGGCTCAGCCCATACATATTCATCTGCACTAATTGAATTATAATAATCTGAGCCTGTACCTTCTAAAATTGTATTTTCCGGATCCCAGGTTGTGCCTCCATCAGTTGACCTTGAATATAATAATGCAGGGTCCATTCCCATATAAGGTGTTCCGCCATTTGCGGTTGGCCACGTAATGCAAAGCAAATGCATTGTATTATTATTATCGCCAGAGGTTATCATTCTTGGCCATGAAACTTTTTGATTAACAGGAGCATCAATTGTTGTTTCATTCCAAACACCTTGTCCTTTTTGTTCCCTGGTACACCCTATTAATTTGCCTACTGCAAAATCATGTGATACAACTACTTCGCCGTTCTCTCCAAAAGGAGCATAAGAGGGCCAGCCTGTTCTGAGACTTTCAATTCTATTAGTTGGATCAGGTTGCCAGTTATTACCGTCAAAAAAATTATAGCCGGTTCCCCTCCCTGCAAATGATGGTGATGTAAAGCCCATTGTCCATACAGCTCCTATTGTGCCGTCTTCATAAAAAGATATCCTGTTTTGTAATAAAGAATTAGATTGTAAATCATAAACTGTTGTTCCTATCATGCTTTCGTCAAGAGCAGTAGCTTTTGAGTGAACAGTCGGATTAAATGTATTCTCAATATTTACAGGTTCATAATTCGCAGGATCAAATATGCGTTTTTCTGAATAATCTCTTAAAGACTTTGAAATAATGGCTCTTTGCTGAGAAAAACCAAAAAGCCCAATGCTTAATGTTACAATTAGTAATAATAAATTTTTCATAATTTTTGTTTTTAGATTTGACAATTAAATTTAATATCAGGATTAATAAAACAAAATTAGTAAAAATTTTTTAATTATGATTTATAAAAGAAATATAATAATAAATTAATTTTGCCCAAGGCTTTTTGGTTTATTGACTGACAATAAATAATGTTTGTCCGTAAAGTTACTCTCAATGTCATTTCGACAGAAGAGAGAAATCTCTAATGTATTGGTTTGTAAATAAAAAATAATATGTACAAAAAAAGACTTATTGAAATTTTAATTCTAATAATAGCTGCAATAATTATTATACTTTTTGCAGATCATTCCAAGCCAAAGATTAAAAAAACATATAAAGAAGCAGAGCTTGTACCTGTTAATGAACATAAAATTGAATACGGAATTATTGTTGATTCACTAATTATTTATAAAAATAAGGTGAAACGCAATCAGTTTTTATCAGAAATACTACTAAAATACAAAGTTGATTATCCTACTATTGATCTATTGGCAAAAATGTCAAAACCTGTCTTTGATGTAAGAAGGATACGAACCGGAAATAATTATACTGTTTTATATTCAAATGATTCATTGCAAAAAGTGCAGTATTTTATTTATGAAAGATCACCTACTTCTTATATAGTATATGATTTAAGAGATACTTTACAAATATTTTCAGGGGAAAAGGAGATAGATATAAAGATAAAAACCACTTCGGGCATAATAAATTCTTCTCTTTGGAATGCAATAAAAAATAATAAAACAGATCCTAATCTGGCTAATGAATTATCTGAGATTTATGCATGGACAATAGATTTTTTTGGTATTCAAAAAGGAGATAAATATAAAATTATTTATGAAGAACTTTTTGTTGATGAAAGAAGCATTGGAATAGGAAAGGTCTTGGCATCACGGTTTTATCACGCAGGAAATGGATTTTATGCATTTTATTTCGTACAGGATAGTATAGGAGATTATTTTGATGATGAAGCAAACAGTATGAGACGAACTTTTTTAAAAGCTCCTTTAAGGTTCAAACGTATTAGCTCACGATTTTCCAATAGCCGCTTACACCCGATTTTAAAAATAAGAAGACCTCATCATGGTGTTGATTATGCAGCAGCTTACGGCACTCCTGTTCATTCGGTAGGCGATGGTATGGTTATTTATGCAAAACACAAAGGAGGAAATGGAAATTTGATAAAAATCAAACATAATGGAACATATACAACTGCTTACTTACATTTGTCAAGATATGCAAAAGGGATAAAACCCGGTGTTTATGTTAAACAGGGAGATATTATCGGTTATGTAGGAAGCACCGGTTTATCAACAGGACCTCATCTTGATTTTCGTTTTTATAGAAACGGTAAAGCTATTGACCCTTTAAAAGTTAAATCTCCTCCTGCAAAACCTGTGGATTCAGCTTACATTAAGGAATATAATCTATTAAAGGACGGGATGATGAAAGAACTTGAATCAATTTAAGCTATATAGTGCTTGCACGAAAACGTTGTTTCTTGTCATTTCGACCAAAGGGAGAAATCTCCATCATTCTGTATATCTTGGCTTGAGATTTCTCCCTTTGGTCGAAATGACAGTTTTGAATGGTTTTAGTGCAAGTACTAAG
>JAIOSH010000324.1 GCA_021107685.1 Bacteroidales bacterium
TCAAGAATAATTGATATTGATATTTTATTCTATGATGATTTAATAATTAATGAAAATAATTTAACTATCCCGCATCCTTTATTACATAAAAGAAAATTCACTTTAATCCCATTAAAAGAGGTAGCAGGAAATTTTATTCATCCTGTTTTTAAAAAAACCATTTATGAGTTATCAGATTCATGTAATGATAAACAAAGTGTAAAATTATATAGTGATATTAATTTATTTGTCCTTAGCTCCAAAGGAATGCCTATGGCAGACTCCTTCGGAGATGTTTGTCCGTAAGACTCCTTTGGAGACGTTTATTTTTGTTATTTTATCTAAATATTTATGGTGAAAATTAAATATAATTATATTGCAATAGAAGGAAATATCGGTGCAGGTAAAACCTCGCTTGCAAAAATGATAGCAAACCAGTTCAATGCTAAATTAATACTTGAACAATTTGAAGATAATTCTTTTTTACCTAAATTCTATAAAGACCCTTCTAAATATGCTTTCCCTCTTGAAATGTCATTTCTTGCAGACAGGTACCACCAGTTAAAAGAACTCTTAACATTACGTGACCTTTTTAAAACTTTTACTATTTCAGATTATTTTATTAACAAATCATTAATATTTGCAAAAAAAACATTACAAAACGATGAATTTAGCTTATATGTAAAATTATTTGATATAATTAATGCTTCTTTGCCAAAACCAGATTTGCTTGTTTACCTTTATATGGATGTTGATAATCTAAAAAAAAATATTCTTAAACGAGGCAGGTCATACGAAAAAAATATAGAAATATCATACCTTGAAAAAATTCAATCCGGATATTTAGATTATATAAAACAGCAAAAAAATATGCGTATTCTAATTTTAAATACAAATAATATTGATTTTATAAATAACAATAAAGAATATAAAGATATAATAAATATTTTAAGTAATGAATATACGCAAGAAATACACAGAATTACATTGGGATAAAACTAAGAATTATTAAAATATTTTAGTTTTATTTCATACATAAATCCCATTTTGGGAAAATTATTCTCAATTCTAAACATAATATTTTTCTTAACTTAAATATATATAGCTTAATATTAGTTGTGGCACAATAATTGATGTTTTAATTCACTTTTATTAAATATGATTTTAAATAAAAAAAAAAAGATAGAAAAAAAATTAAAATTTAAAAAATTGTTAAAAAAAAGTATAAGTATCTGAAAATTATTTAAAAAAAAAGTGTATTTTTTCTTTTAAAAAAAAAAAAAAAAAAAAATTTAGTAAAAAGTGTAGGATATTCTAAAAAAAATTATATTTTTGAAAAATTTTTAAGTTAATTTTGTATTTGAGAAAAATTACTACCTTTGAGAAAAATTATATAAATGAGAAATTAAATATATTTGAAAAAATTTACTATTATGAAAAAAAATTATCTAATTGTTTCAAAAGCATTAATTATTACACTCTTACTTAGTTTACCGAGTGTATTTTTTGGTCAAAATACCAACTTAGATGATAATGACAAATGTTATTATCAATGGTATTTAAATGCAAATTTGGGTATAACCCAGAGTTTTTGTGATATACAGGATGGGTCTTTTCAGCTTGATATGCTTAATAAAGATGAAATGGCCTTTGGTTTTGGGGGAAGATTAGGAAAGCATATCAGCCCTGTATTTACAATTTATGGTTCATTAATAAGTGCACCTCTTAAAGGTATTAGAGAGAGCAGGGATTTAAAATTTGAGGCAAAATTAACTGACTACATCGGGGGTGTTACAATAAATTTCAGTAATCTCTTTTTTGGTTATAAACCAAGAACAATAACATTTTACGGGACAACTGGAATAGGTTTTGTCGATTTTAGAACAAAATGCACAAAAATATCCGATGATTCTTATGTTTCAGGTTTCGGATATAAAAATAATGGCGATGATGAAAGTGATAAAACATCCGAAGCAATGGTACCTACCGGACTAGGTTTAAATTTCAGAATAAACAACAGGTGGGATGTAAATCTTGAATCAACTATCAGGTGGTTTGATTCTGATAAACTTGATGGTCTTATCAGTGGTAATAAAAACGATGCATATTATTATTCTTCATTAGGTGTATCATATAATTTCTGGCGTCCCGGTGGCGGCGGCGGACTTAAAAAGATGCAAAAAGAATTTGAAAGAGTTAAATTGTTAACTACTCCAAGTATCTTAGAACTTAAAGGTGATTCAGTATTAGCCGTTGTTAAAGGAACTATTCCTGAAAAATATTTCCATAAAAAAGCTACAATTGATTTTACTCCTGTTCTTGTTTATGAAGGAGGTTCAACAACCCTTAAATCAATTAAACTAAAAGGTGAAAGTGTTGAAGGCGATGGCATTGTTATCAACAGTACAACAGGTGGTACATTTACCTATACTGAGAAAATAGCATATAAACCCGCAATGGATAAATGTGAACTTTTTGTTAATCCTAAAGCTACTATTGGTACAAAATCTCTTGATCTCGGTGAAAGAAAACTTGCTGACGGATTAATCCTAACTTGCAAGAGAATCCTTGACGATGAGGAATTCATTTTAGCTGCACACGGATATACAAAAGGAAAAACTATATCAAAAAATGCTACAATTTATTTTCTTATTAACAAACATAATCTGAATTGGAAACTACCTTTAAATAAGAATCAACAAGCTATTGATAAAATAACCGCATTAAACGAATTTTTAGCACAAGGTTGGGAAATAAAAGATATTACTATTAATGCATGGGCTTCACCCGACGGAGAAGAATCGTTTAACCAGGGTCTCTCAGAAAAAAGAGGTGAAACTGCAAAAAAATATCTTGCTGATCAAATTAAAAAACTCATAAAACAACAAGCAAAAGAACAAAATATAGATATTAAAGATCTTGAGCAAGATATTAAATATAATGTTAATGCTAATGGCGAAGATTGGAATGGTTTTATAAAATCTATTAAAGCTTCAGGTATTAAAGATAAAAATATAATTCTAAACGTTATAAACTCTCAACCAGATATTACAAAAAGAGAACAGGAAATCAGAAATATGACAGTAATTTATAAAGAAATAGCAGATGATATTCTTCCTTCTTTAAGAAGAGCTGAAATAACTATAACTTGTAATGAACCTACAAAAACTGATGAAGAAATTGCAACTCTTGCAACAACTAATCCTGAATCACTTGATATTAAAGAATTATTATTTGCCGCTACACTAACAACAGATTTAAATACCCAATTGAATATTTACAAAACAGTAATCAGTACATATCCGAATGATTGGAAAGCTTTTAATAACGCTGGATATGTTAGTGATAAGCTCGGTAATATTGATGAAGCTGCTTCTTACTTTAATAAAGCCAAAGCCTTAGCAGCAAATAATGGAATCCTTCTGAATAATATAGGTGCCACAGCAGCTAAAAAGAAAGATTATAATACAGCAAAAACAAACTACCTCGCTGCTCAAAAACAAGGTGTTAATGTAAGTTACAACTTAGGCATACTTAAAATTTTAGATGGAAATTATACAGGGGCATTAAGTTCATTTACAGGTAAAAAATGTAATTATAATGTTGCTTTAGCACAATTACTTACTACTAATTTTACTGGTGCTTCAAATACATTAAATTGTGCTCCAAAAAATGCTCAGTCTTATTATTTGATGGCAATAGTCGGTGCTCGTACTGCTAATGAATCAATGCTGTATGAAAATCTTAAAAAAGCTATAAGTGAGGATCCTTCTTACAAAGAACAGGCAAAAGAAGACAGAGAATTTATCAAATATTATAGTAATCCCGATTTCCAAAATGTTACTAGATAAATGCATCTGACAATTATTAGAAAGGGCTGCTTAAAAAAAGCAGCCTTTTTTTTTATATTATTTTTTGATATTTAAACTTTTTTGACTATATTTGTTGTTTATTTTAACTAAAAATAATTCTTATACACTATGAAAACAAAAACAATCACATCAATAATAATTATCAGTATTTTCCTATATACGGCATTTTCTTGTACTACACTGTTTGCACAATATGAATTATCTGATATTAATAATACTAAATTTAAATACAATACATGGTCAATAAGCGGTAATTTCGGTTCAATTATGTTTTATGGCGATATCAGGGAGTATGATTTTTATCCTACAAGTAGCAGTGAAATTGGCTGGGGTGGAGGAATTACTTTAAATAAGCAAATAAGCCCATTTTTTGGATTACATGCTCAATTCTTGACAGGATCACTATCAGGTATTAAAAGAAGCAGTAATTATAATTTTTCCGCTGAAATTTTTGAATATACCCTAAATTCAATATTTAGCATAACCGATATAATTTTTACAGAAATTACCGACAAAAAATTTAACTTTTATTTATTAGTTGGTGCAGGCTATGTTAATTTCAGGTCAAAGCTAAATAAAAATGGAATTTATGAATCAGGTGAAGGTTTCTCAGATAATGGTACTCAGAAAAACAAAATGACAACCGAACTAATTATCCCTGTTGGTTTAGGAGTTAATTATAAATTAAGTGAAAAAATAGATTTGAATTTTGAAACAACTTTAAGAAATCTAAATTCAGATAAATTAGATTGTTATGTCAGCCCTCCTGCAAAAGATAAATATGGTTATACTTCATTAGGCATAACTCTAAAATTTGGCAAAGACAAATATTATACATTATCGTGGATAAGTTCAAAAGAAAAAACAGAATATGAGGACTTACTTGCAAAAGCAAACAAAAAGAAAATTGATTCTTTAAATATGCAAATTGCCTTGCTAAATAAAAAAATGTCTGAAATGGATAGCCTTAACACTATCATCCCTAAAGTTGAACCGGATGATGATGGAGACGGAGTTCCAAACAGCAGGGATTTAGAACCTGATACTCCAAAAGGAAATCTCGTTAATTTTCAGGGTGTATCACTTCCTAAATCAAAAACAGATACTATTGTTAAAACACAAAGTGACACAATTATATCAGAATCAAAAGAAATATTATTCTCAATTTATTTTGATTTTAACAGCGATGTTGTAAAACTCGAACACAAACAAAAAATTGCCGAGTCAGCCAAAATGTTAAAATCAAATATCACTTATAAATTAGAATTACTTGGTCATACTGATACTGTGGGAGGAGTAGCCTATAATAAAGCCTTAGGTGCAAGAAGAATACAGGCTGTTTTTGATATTTTAGTCGATTCTTATGATATTAACCCAAGAAGGCTTATCAGAAACTCACAAGGAAAATTGGATCCATTATCAAAAAAAGATGATTTTATCAACAGAAGAGTTGACTTTATTATTATTAAAGACTAATGATAATCTTAAATCATTAGTTTTTGATAAATATCCCAAATAATAATTCCGGCACTTACTGAAACATTTAATGAGTGTTTTGAGCCGAATTGTGGAATCTCTATACAACCGTCAACCATATCTATAACAGTTTCATCAATTCCTTTTACTTCGTTTCCAAAAACAAATGCAATATTCTTTTTAAAATCAGGGGCGAATTTATCAATATATATGCTTTTGTCAGCCTGTTCAATAGCATAAACCGAGTAATTATTTTGTTTTAATAAAATAATTGATTCACTTGTTTTATTAAAATACTTCCAATCAACCGATTCGGTTGCACCAAGTGCAGTTTTATGAATTTCTCTATGAGGCGGTTGTGCTGTAATTCCACATAAATAAATACTTTTTATCCTGAATGCATCAGCAGTTCTGAAAATTGAACCAATATTGTTTAAACTCCTGATATTATCAAGAACAATAATAACAGGTATTTTTTCAACTGTTTTAAATTCTTTTATACTTATCCTGTTTAATTCATTGTTTTTTAGCTTACGCATAGATTAGTTCAATTTTATAATGAAATATTACACAATTTTTTACAAATTTAACATAGTATTGAAAAGTCATAATAAAATTATAGGTATAAATTAATTTATAATTTTAATTTTGTTATTAATTTAATAATAAAATCTTGACTACAAATAAGAGAGAAATAACACAAACACCTTTAATGAAGCAATTTAATGCTATCAAGTCAAAATATCCTGATGCATTATTATTGTTTAGGGTCGGCGATTTTTACGAAACATTCGGTGAAGATGCTATTAAAACATCGAATATTTTAGGTATAGTATTAACAAAAAGAGCAAATGGAGTTAATTCTTATATTGAACTGGCCGGTTTCCCTTACCATTCTCTTGATACTTATCTGCCTAAATTAGTTAAAGCCGGTCAACGTGTTGCTATTTGCGATCAATTGGAAGACCCTAAATTAACAAAAAAAATCGTTAAAAGAGGTGTTACGGAATTAGTAACTCCGGGTGTATCATATAATGATAAAGTTTTAAATCATAAAGAAAATAATTTCCTTGCAAGCATTCATCTACTTTCAAAAAATACAGGCATTTCATTTTTAGACGTCTCAACAGGTGAATTTTATACTGCACAAGGTTCTACAGAATATATTGACAAATTGTTGCAAAGTTTTAAGCCAAACGAAGTTATTGTACAAAAAAATAAATTAAAACAATTTTTTGAGATTTTCGGAGAAAAATTTTATACTAACACTTTTGAAGATTGGGTTTTTACAAGTGATTTTACAAATGACCTGCTGTTAAAACACTTTGATACAACGTCACTCAAAGGTTTCGGCATTGAGAAACTTGATAATGGAATTATTGCAGCAGGAGCAGCTCTACATTATTTAGCAGAAACACATCACGATAAAATTAACCATATATGTAAGATATCCAGAATAGAAGAAGAAAGATATGTTTGGTTAGACAAGTTTACTATTCGTAACCTGGAACTTATTAATACTTATAATGAAAATGCAAGTACTCTGATTGATATAATTGACCAAACAATTTCTCCTATGGGTTCCCGTTTATTAAAAAGATGGATTGCACTACCTCTAAAAGATAAACAACCTATTGAAGAACGTTACAATATTGTTGAATACTTCCTTGAACATCCTGATTTTAGCGAACTCATAACACAAAAAATTAAAGCTGTTGGAGATATTGAACGCCTGATATCAAAAGTTGCCGTAAGCAGAATAAACCCACGTGAATTAGTTCATATTAAAAAAGCATTATATTCAATTGAAGCTATTAAAACAACATGTGAACAATCAGGAAATAATACGTTAAATCAAATTGCCGAACAACTTAATCCCTGCACTTTAATTCGTGATCGTTTAGAAAAACAAATAAATCCTGAACCTCCTGCTTTGGTCAATAAGGGTAATGTTATTTCGGAAGGTGTTTCAAATGAACTTGATAACTTACGTAATCTTGCCTTCTCAGGAAAGGATTATTTAATAAAAATTCAACAACGTGAAATAAAAAACACAGGAATTACATCTTTAAAAATTGGATATAATAGTGTATTCGGATATTATCTTGAGGTTACAAATACACATAAAGAAAAGGTTCCTCAAGAATGGCACCGCAAGCAAACACTTACAAATTCAGAAAGATATATAACAGAGGAACTAAAGGAATACGAACAAAAAATTCTTGGTGCTGAAGAAAAAATTATGGCTTTAGAGCTTAAATTATTCAATGATCTTGTGTTGAGCATTTCCGATTATATTAAACCTATTCAATTGAATGCTTCTTTGATTGCACGTTTAGACGTACTTTTATCTTTTGCTACAATAGCAAAGCAAAATAATTATACCCGCCCGAATATTAATGATTCATATATACTTGATATAAAAAAAGGACGTCATCCTGTTATTGAGAAACAAATGCCGATTGGTGAAAAATATATTTCCAATGATATTTATCTTGACAATGAAAAAAAACAAATAATCATTTTAACAGGACCGAATATGTCAGGAAAATCAGCTTTATTAAGACAAACTGCATTAATTGTTTTAATGGCACAAATGGGAAGCTTTGTACCTGCTGATTCAGCTAATATTGGAATAGTTGATAAAATATTTACAAGAGTCGGTGCTTCTGATAATATTTCATTGGGAGAATCCACCTTTATGGTTGAAATGAATGAAACAGCAAGCATACTAAATAATATATCAAACCGGAGTCTGATATTATTGGATGAAATTGGAAGAGGAACAAGTACTTATGATGGTATATCTATTGCCTGGTCTATTGCTGAATTTTTACATGAACATCCATTGTTTAAAGCAAAAGTATTATTTGCAACACATTATCACGAGCTTAATGAAATGTCAGCCTCTATGAAAAGAATTAAAAATTACCATATCTCAATTAAAGAAATAAACAATAAGATAATATTTCTAAGAAAAATAATACCGGGAGGAAGTGAACACAGTTTTGGGTTTCATGTTGCTAAAATGGCTGGTATGCCTTCAAAAGTTGTTGAAAGAGCCAATGATCTTTTAATACAATTAGAAAAGACACATAGTAATAATGAATTAATAAAAAAACCGGGTAAACAAAAGAAAAATATAGCAGATAAATACCAATTAAGTTTTATTCAATTAGATGATCCGCTTTTGCAACAAATAAAAGATGACATTTTAAATACTGATATAAATACACTTACACCTATTGAGGCTTTAATGAAATTGAATGAGATAAAAAAAATATTAGGAAAATAACTAAAATATTTTTTATAACTAAAAAATATTTTTTATATTTGCAGCCCTAAAATAAAAAAAGCGAAAGTAGCTCAGCTGGTAGAGCACGACCTTGCCAAGGTCGGGGTCGCGGGTCCGAATCCCGTCTTTCGCTCTAAATCCCGGTAATATACCCATCAGGGAATCGGGATTTTTCTTTGAAATGTTGCCCAGGTGGTGGAATTGGTAGACACGTTGGACTTAAAATCCAATGGGCATTGCGCCCGTGCGGGTTCAAGTCCCGCCCTGGGTACACAACAATTTAACCCCTTATTATAAGGGGTTTTTTTGTGTCATGATGATTATAACAAATTTATTCTATGATTTTTTAGGGTATCTTTTAAATTTCGACTGGAGGATTATCAATGAAAAAACACCAATAGTAATTGAAGAATCAGCAATATTAAAAACCGGTCTGAAAAAAATAAAAATATCTGAACCGAAAAAAGGAAACCATGATGGATAATATCCTTTAATAACTGGGAAGTATAACATATCAACGACTTTGCCATGCAGGAACGTATTGTAACCTCCTGTTTCTGGTAAAAAAACAGCAACTTGATGATAACTGCTTTCACTAAAAAGCATTCCATAAAAAGCACTGTCAATAATATTTCCTAATGCTCCGGCAAATATTAATGATATGCAAATAATTAATTTTTGATTTGCATTTTTTTTTGTAAGGTTAAATAAATACCAGCCAATTGCTGCGACTGCAAAAATGCGAAATATGCTTAAAAAGAGCTTACCGGAACTTCCACCGAATTTCATACCAAAAGCCATACCCTCATTCTCAGTAAAATGAATTAGAAACCAGTTTCCAAAAACAGGAAATTCCTCGCCAATATACATATTTGTTTTTATCCAGAACTTTAATATCTGATCAAATACTAAAACAAGAAAAATGATTATTAAGGATCTTTTCAAAATAAAAAAATATTGTTTATTTATCTTTTTTGGGATTGTTTGAGTTTGGCATCAATACTTAGTGTAGCGTGTGGCACAATTTTCAGTCTTTCTTTTGAAATCAGTTTGCCTGTAACCCTGCAAATACCATAAGTTTTATTTTCAATTCTTATCAAAGCATTCTCCAGTGATGTTATAAATTTTTGCTGACGGGCAGCCAATCTGCTGTTTTCCTCTTTTGATAATACCTGGTATCCTTCTTCAAGAACCTTGAAAGTAGGTGAAGTGTCGTTTGTACCATGCTCATTACTATTTGTGTAAGCCTCTGTTAACATTATTAAATCTCTACGGGCTTTTTCCAGTTTTTGAAGAATTATCTCTTTAAATTCTTCTAATTCTTTGTCAAAATATCGTGTTTTTTTATTTTGTTCATTAGTATCAACCTTTTTCATATCAGTGATTTTTTATTATTAAATCTTATAAAATCGAAAATGTTATATTATTATTTTAGTTTCTCAATAGTGATAAATGTTTTAATATTATTTGTTAATTCAACCTGAATTTTATTATCAAGTTTAATCTGTTCTTTTAAGTCTAAAGAAACAGCTAAAGTTTCCGAACAAATATATGAATAATTATTATTGATTGCCGAAATAATATTATTATTTTTTTCTATTTGCAAAATAATCTTATCTGTAACATTAAAATTATTGTCTTTTCTAAGGTTCTGAATTCTGTTTACTAATTCTCTTGCAATACCCTCCTCTTTTAACTGCTCGGTAATTGTGATATCTAAAGCAACAGTCAGGCTTCCAATGCTACTTATTAACCAACCTGGAATATCTTCTGTTATAATTTCAACATCAGAAAGTAAAATATTAATATTTTGTCCTTCAATATCAAAATTATATTTTCCTGTTTTTTCAAGTTGATTAATCTGTTCTTTATCAAAATTAGTGATTCTAACAGCTATTTGTTTCATTAATTTACCGTATTTTGGTCCAAGTGCTTTAAAATTAGGCTTGATTTTTTTAACCAAAATACCATCATCTTCTTTCATGTATTCCAATTCCTTAACATTTACTTCGGAGAGTATCAATGGTTTAATCACCTCAATTTGATTTTTAAAATGCTCATTAAGAACCGGGATCATAATTTTATTTAATGGTTGCCTGACGCGGATATTTGTTTTTTTGCGTAATGACAGAACCATTGAAGAAATTTTTTGTGCTAATTGCATCCTTTCTTCCAGGTCTTTATCTATCAGATTAGTATCGGCTTTTGGAAAGTCGGTCAGATGAACTGACTCAATATTGAATCTTGAAGTAACCTTATTTAAATCAACAAACATTCTGTCGCTAAAAAAAGGAGCTATTGGTGAAGAAAGTTGAGCAACAGTTTCCAGACATTTATATAAAGTCTGGTATGCAGATATTTTATCTTCTGAATAATCACCTTTCCAAAATCTTCTTCTACACAAACGAACATACCAATTGCTTAAATGCTGGTTAACAAATTCATTAATAGCTCTTCCTGCTTTAGTAGGTTCATAATCTGTATAATATTCATCAACTGATTTAATTAATGTGTTTAATTCCGACAATATCCATCTGTCAATTTCGGGACGATTTTTAATTGGAATTTCTTTTTCAGAATAATTAAACCCGTCAATATTAGCGTAAAGAGCAAAAAAGGCATAAGTATTATATAATGTCCCGAAAAATTTACGTTGCACTTCAGAAATTCCTGCAATATCAAATTTCAAATTATCCCATGGTTGTGCATTTGTGATCATATACCAACGCAAAGCATCAGGTCCGAATTTATCAATAGTTTCAAAAGGATCTACTGCATTACCGAGCCTTTTTGACATTTTATTTCCTTTGTAATCAAGTACCAGACCGTTTGAAACGCAGGTTTTATAAGATACTGAATCAAAAATCATAGTAGCGATGGCATGCATAGTAAAGAACCATCCTCTTGTTTGATCCACTCCTTCAGCAATCATGTCAGCAGGAAAATATTCCTGAAGATTATCTTTATTTTCAAAAGGATAATGGAATTGTGCATAAGGCATAGAACCTGAATCGAACCAAACATCTATTAAATCAGGTTCACGAAACATTTTTTTCCCATTTGGAGAAACAAGGATTATTTCATCTATAAATGGTTTATGAAAATCAAATGTTTCGTAATTTTCTTTTGAATTATTACCCGGTACAAAAGTTTCATAAGCATTTGATTTCATAAAGCCTACACTGACAGATTTTGCAATTTCTTTTTTCATCTCTGTTGCAGAGCCAATGCAAATTTGTTCCTTTTTGTCTTCTGTTAACCATATAGGAAGCGGAACACCCCAGAATCTTGAACGTGATAAATTCCAGTCAACAAGATTTTCTAACCAATTACCAAACCTTCCTGTTCCTGTTGCTTTAGGTTTCCAGTTAATAGTTTTATTAAGCTCTAACATTCGCTCTTTGTAAGCTGTTGTTTTAATAAACCACGAATCCAAAGGATAATATAAAATGGGTTTATCTGTTCTCCAGCAATGCGGATAAGAATGTTCGTATTTTTCGGTTTTAAATGCTTTATTTTCTTTTTTTAATTTAACTATAATATCTATATCAACAGTATCATTTTTATCAGGGTTAAAATCAGGGTCATATTCATTTTTTACATATCTGCCTGCAAATTCGCCCATTGCATCAATAAATTTCCCTTGTTTATTGACCATTGTCAATGAACCAATACCATATTGCTTAGCAACTCTAAAATCATCGGCACCAAAGCTTGGAGCTATATGGACTATACCTGTTCCTTCGTCTGTAGTAACAAAATCTCCGATTAAAACTCTGAAAGCCTCACCATCTTTAGGTTGGGCATAAGGTAATAATTGTTCATAAGTAATTCCTTCTAATTTGGCACCTGAAAATTCATCAATTACTTTGAAAGGAATATTTTTTTGGCATACTTCATAATCCTCTAATTTTAATTCAGCATTTTTTTCAGGGAAATATTGGTTTAAAAGATCCTTTCCAAGTATGACGGTTATTGGCAAATAAGTATAAGGATTATATGTTTGAACTTTTATATATTTAACATTTTTACCCACTGCTAATGCTGTATTAGAAGGTAAAGTCCAGGGAGTTGTTGTCCATGCAAGGAAGAAGACATCACCAAAAGTATCATTAAATAAAAAATCGGATTTATTATTCATAAGTACCTTAAACTGGGCAATAGCAGTATTATCCTTTATATTTTTATAGCACCCCGGAAGATTCAATTCATGGGAACTTAAACCTGTACCGGCAGCAGGTGAATATGGCTGAATAGTATAGCCTTTATATAAAAGACCTTTATCATAGAGTTGTTTTAGCAAATACCATACTGTTTCAATGTATTTATTATCAAAAGTAATATATGGGTTATCAAGATCGACCCAATAGCCCATCTTTACTGTAAGATCATCCCATAAATCCTTGTATTTCATTACTTCTTTACGGCAGGCTTTATTATAATCTTCAATAGAAATTTTTTTGCCGATATCTTCTTTTGTAATTCCTAAGGTTTTTTCTACACCGATTTCAACGGGCAAACCATGTGTATCCCAACCTGCTTTTCGCTTTACATAAAAGCCTTTCATTGTTTTATAGCGGCAAAAAATATCTTTGATAGCTCTTGCCATAACATGGTGTATTCCGGGAATACCATTAGCTGAAGGCGGTCCTTCATAAAATACAAATTGTTTATTATGTTTTCTATTATCTAAGCTTTTTTCAAATATCTTGTCTGTCTTCCATGTTTCGCAAACTTCGGTGCCAAATTTTGGAAGATCAAGTTTTTTATATTCTGTGTATTTCTTTTTCATTAAAAAAATAAAAAAATAGAATTATTAGGAATTTTTATAAATCGTGCAAAAATAAAAAAATATTATAAATATATAGTAACTATTCAGTTTATTAATCTATTCTTATTCTCTAACTGTGAGGATAGATTAAAAAAAAAAGGCTGTCCAAAAAGGGCAGCCTTTTTCGTACATAAAAGTGAATGATTATTCAACAATAATTCTTTCAGTAATAATACCTTTATCAGTTTCAATCTGTATAAAATACATACCTGATTGTAAATCTGAAGTATTAACCTGGCAAGACTTATCATTAATTTGATTATTATAAATCAACTGTCCTGCTAAATTTTGAATTCTCAGCTTATTGATTTTTATATCGGCTTTAACATTCAAAATATCATTAACAGGATTTGGATAAATAAGTACAGCTATTTTGTCAAATTCATCTATACCTACTAAAATACCCAGAAGAACCGGTACGGTAATCGTAGGTTCGTCAGGATCGTTGCTATTTACAATAATATTTGCATTATAAGAAGCACCTGGTGTTAAATTTGTAGCATCAAAAGTAACAGTAATATCAGTATTATTACCAGGGGTAACCGTACCTGAAATAGGATCAACTGATAACCATAATTCCATAGGCTCACCTGTTAAAGTAGCCCTAATATTCCAGTTATAGTCTAATCCGAGGTCAGATAAACGTTGCCAGGCACCGCCACTCATTGAAAGCCAGTCTCCATTAAGAACAGCAGGACCTGCGTCGGCTCCTGCAGGAAAAGTGCCTGCTGTAGGTTGATCAATCCAATAACAAACCCAAATATCACCTCCTGTTATTGCAACAGGTGTAGTTAAAGTAATTGTATTCCAACTTTCTGCTACGGGTGTAAAATCTTGGTCATATAATAATGTGCCAGGGGTATTTGGAGTTC
This sequence comes from Bacteroidales bacterium, assembly GCA_021107685.1. Classification (GTDB taxonomy): domain Bacteria; phylum Bacteroidota; class Bacteroidia; order Bacteroidales; family SMBSF39; genus SMBSF39. Next base: position 14,326 of record JAIOSH010000324.1, read on the forward strand.
CTTGTCCGTAAATTTTCAATTTAGTTGCACTAGGTGCATCATTAATATAAACATCCACAGTAGAAAGTTCCATGCCTGAATATTGTGCAACCATTGAAGAAGGAAACATTGCAGCAACCTCAAACTGACCACCATTTGTTAATCCGACTGCTGTATAATTATCTCCGTCATAATTTAATATTACATCGTCTGATGGAGGAGGATTTATACCTGATGGAACATAATCGGGAGCTATTGATAAATCACCGGGATTAATTGTAATTTCTGTCGGTTGAATAGGTGTAGATTTAAAAGAAGTTATATATTCAATAGAGAGATCATAAATTAAATCAGCATCACCAATATTTTCAATATTTAAAACCTGATCAGATGTTGTACCTGCATACAAACTTTCGGTTAAAGATGTAGGAGTAACTACAATATCAGGTTCCTGTGGTGGTGGTCCGCCACCATCAAATATAATATCATCAAAATAATAAAGTGGTGGACCGTTTTCGTCCCATGCATAAAAATTAACCCCACCTAATTGATTTGCATTATTCTGTCCAAATGCACCTGTACTCCACTGCCATGA
>JAIOSH010000601.1 GCA_021107685.1 Bacteroidales bacterium
GAAAGGCAAGTTTTTTTGAATATTATAAAGCTTTCATAAATAATAATGTAGTAAGGGATGTGTATTTAAATTAACAATTAGTGAAAATCAGTGAAATTTGTGTCTGAAGAAATACTGACACGAATTACACCAATTATCACAAATTTATTTTTAATTTCGTAATAAATTATTGTACAATGAAAACAACCGCAGTATTTTCACAGGAAGAAGACGGAGGTTATATTGCCTATATTGAAAAAATGCCAGGTGTGAATACTCAAGGCGATACACTTGAAGAAGCCAAAAGCAATTTACTTGAAGCGCTTACAATGGTTATGGAGGTAAGACGTGAGATGGCAAAAAATGAAATATTATCTTCCTCAAAGAAATTATCAAAACAAAAAATAATTACAGAAGAAATTTCTTTGGGAGTATGAAAAGGCTTCATTTTTCAAAACATCTTGCAAAATATAATTGTAAATTGATAAGGGAAGGTGGTAATCATTCAATTTTTATCAATCCTGCCAATAATAAAGTTTCATCTGTTCCAAGACATAAAGAAATACGAAATAATATCTGCCGAAAAATTTGTAAAGACCTTGAAATACCATCACCTTTTTAAAATAATTATCTGTGGAAATTCTCGAAGTAAAAAATATATCATCCGGTTACGGCAAAAAGCAAGTGCTTTATGATGTTTCCTTCGAGGTGCGAAAAAGTGAAATAGTCATACTTGCCGGTGGGAATGGTTCGGGTAAAACAAGTTGACCAAAGCCATTTTAGGTTCCTTCCGCTTTGAACCGGCAAAGTATTCTTTAAAGACGAAGACATAAACACACTTCCAAAACATGATATCCTGAAGAGAGGAATTATTAACATCCCTTTCAAAAAAAATTATTTCGATTACTTTATGGTTGAGGCAAATCTGCGCATAGCTGGAGCGGTGTACTTAAAAAAAATTGTATAAGTTCAAATCCAGAAAAGCCATTTAACCTTTGCGGAGAGAAAAGAAAACTACTATCGTTTGGAATGGCATTGATGCATGAACCAAAGCTGATTTTGTTCGACAAACCTTTTGGTGCATTAGATTAAAATGCTGTTTTCAATTTCCAGAATTCTAATTATTTTCTTTAAAAAACAGCCTGAATTTTGTCAATTATACCAAAAAGCACTATTTTTACATAAAGAGTTATAATAATAAAAAGCTAATACTCATGAACGTTAATTATATTTTATTAGGTTTAATCTTTACCGTTTGGTTCATTATAGTGCTTCTGATACTTGTAAGACAACCAAATCATAAGATTAAAGTACTGGCAGGATTCTTTAAAGAAGTAATACCAAAATTGCCACTCACACAAATTTTCAAACTCTTCAAAAGATAATCTTTTTGATCCTTTTTGTGGAGCAGGTGAATTGGTATTTGGAGGTCCTCCTTGTCAAGGATTATTTTTTAAATTAAGAAAATTTAAATATCCAATTGAATTAGTTTCAAAGAAAACAATTATATTCGCAATCTCAAAATCAACTTGAATGCTTAAAGCAGAAAACTTATCATCCGGTTATGGCAAAAAGCAAGTGCTTTACGATGTTTCTTTACAAGTCAACAAGGGTGAAGTGGTTTTACTCACAGGTGGCAACGGTTCGGGAAAATCCACTTTATTAAAGTGCATTTATAATTTACTTCCTTGTTGGACAGGTGAAATTTTTTTTGAAGGAAAGAAAATCAATGGATTGAAACCTTCTGATTTAATTAAAAGGGGTATTGTTTACATTCCTCAAAAGGATTTTTGTTTTGAGAATTTGACTGTTGATGAAAACCTTAGAATTTCAGGCAATACCATATCTGAATCAATTTTAAAACAAAGAATTCAAAAAGTATATGAATTAACGGGTTTGTCAAAATTCGAAAAACGGAAACCGCATGCTTTAAGTGGAGGTGAAAAAAAATTGCTTGCTTTTGGAATGGGGTTAGTTCATCAACCCAGTTTAATCTTATTTGATGAACCGTTTGCAGGAGTTGACTCAAATACATCCAATCAAATTTTGACTATCTTTAATCAAAACATAATAAGAGAAGACGTTTTAATCATTATAGTTGAACACAAAGACATTGAAAGAGATTTATTTACTCAAAAAATAAAAATGGAATTAGGTAAAATTAAAAACATACAATTATGAAACGTATATTAGGATTTCTTATAGTCGTTTTTTTTATAGCATCATGTTGTAACCAAAAAAAAGAAGTATATAAAATAGGTGCAATATTGCCATTGTCTGGCGATGTTGCGGTATATGGTAAAAATTTACAAAATGGAATAAACTTAGCTTTTGATGAATATATCCTGAAAAATCCTAATGCAAAAAAAATAGAACTCATTTATGAGGATAGTAAAGCTGATCCTAAGATTGCTGTTAATGCTTTTACAAAATTGACTTCTATTAATAAATGTAATTTAATCTTGGGTGGATTTTCAAGTTCAGAGGTCTTGTCAATGGCTCCAATTGCCGAAAGAAACAAAGTCGTATTAATTTCTCCAACTGCATCATCTCCAAAAATTACATATGCCGGAGAATATATTTTCAGAACTACTCCTTCTGACAACTTTGATGGTGAAATTATGGCAAAATTTGCCTTCAAGGAACTTCAATTGAAAAATGTTGCCTTACTATATGTTAATAATGATTATGGCTTGGGAATTTCAAAAGTATTTAAAATCAAATTTGAAGAACTAGGAGGAAATATTGTTGCAGAAAGTAGTTTTGAAATAGGTTCAGAAGATTTCAAGACACATCTATTAGCGATAAAAAATGCTAAACCTGATGGCCTTTACATTATTGCATCATCTGAAATTGGAAATGTGTTAAAACAAAAAACGGAACTCGCTATGGATTTTAAGGTTTTTACTGTCGGTTTAGCTGAGAATCCAAATGTAATTAATATTGCAGGAAAAGGTGCGGACAGTGTTTATTACAGCTACCCTGCATATCAAATTGAAAGTAGTGATAGCATAGTTTCCAAGTTTGTTTCAGATTATATGGAAAAGTATGGAATTGTTCCTGATGTTTTAGGAGCTTATGGTTATGACTTAATGAATATTGTATTCGAAGCAATAGAGGGCAACTATGAGAATTCTGATAAAATAAAAAATGCTTTGTATAGTATTAAAGATTTTCCAGGAGTTACAGGTAATACCACATTCGACAATAATGGTGATATTTCGAAAACCGCAGGAATAAAAATGATTCTTGATGGTGAATTCAAATGGTATATTAATAATTTCAAATAAATAGATAATAATGGGGCAAATTTTAACCAAGATATCAAAAGTCTCTAAATCATTAGATAATGAAATCGGGGATAAACAATATAAATATGAATTGCTTGAAAATTCATTGCGGGAAACGGATAAAATAATCCTACCGGTATTAAAAGATTTAGTCAAGAAGTATATTGATAATAGTATTTGGGAACAACTTGAATATTCCTTAATTAACAAGGAACATTTTGATCGTGCTTTTTTTGTTAAGTTGGGATGTGAGGCAGTTGGAGGTAATTATAGGGATATACTTTCTGCAATGGCGTCAGTTGAATTCAGGTATGCTTCTGGTACTGCCATAGATGACGTTTTTGACAACAACGATGAAAGAATGGGAAAAGCGAGTATGCCTGAAAAGTATGGACAAAATCCGGCTTTATCCTTGGCTGCAATACTTAAATCCCTTTCATCTATGTCTTTATTATCAAACTTTGAAACTTTGGACATTGATCCGGCAGAATTTGTCAATATTAACTTTAAGGATGAATTTACCCACTACCAGGTGTATCTGGGGCAATTGGCTGATCTTAAATCAGAACATTTGACAATTGATGAAATTACTGATAGTTACTACCTTAATATGATTAAAGACTCAACTGGTGTGGATGCAGGGTATTGTTTTGAATTAGGTTGTTTATTGGGTGGTGGCTCAAAAGACCAGCAAAATGCCTTTTACGAATTTGGTGTTGCAATTGGAACAGCTTTACAAATTAGGGATGACTTATTGGATTACATTAATAACAGGCAATTGATAAATAAAGAACCTTTCAGGGATTTTGAAACCGGGAAAAAAAGAATACCGATAATTATCGCTTACAGGTTTGGCAGTGAAGAGGAGAAAAAGATAATCAGGGATTTACTCAAAAAAGAAATTCTGAGTACAGAGGACAAAAAAATACTATCATCCTTAATCAATAATGAATTTGTATTAGGCTATATAAATAAACTTAAAAAGGATTTGCTGGATACCGCAATGAACAATTTTCATAAGGTAAATGCAAAAGATAGAGTTAAATCAGTTATTGACCAGATAATTCAGCAGATAAATGGCTGACCAGTATATAAACGATGTAGTTCTGTTTAATGGCCTTGACAAAAGGAACAAGGCAAATTTTATTATTAAACGATTGACTGAAAAAGGACTGAATCCCAAATTACAGTCCTTTTCATCCTGTTTTGGTGAGGGTAAAAACATTTATGTAGAATATGGAAATAATTATGAGAACACAACTATAATTTCTGCTCATTATGATGGTGAATCGTTCTTTGATAATTCAGGTGGTGTAATTGCACTGTTAAACGTATCAAAAGAAATATTAGTAAACGAATTTTCATCTACATCATTAGTCTTACTTTTTACTGATCAAGAAGAGACTTATCAACAAGGGGCTGCAAATTTTTTAAGAGATAATTGCAAATATTACTTTACTAAAAATATTAATATTGATGGATTTGGAATTGGGGATGAGCTATATAAAGTTTCAGAATTAGTCAAAAATTCAAATTCGGAAATTGATTTGTTTTTATGTGATAGCGATGAGTTTCTTAAATTTGGTATTCCTTCTACTACTTATTTTTCAGCATTTAGTAATGATTATTTAAAATCAAATAGAAACAATAATATTTATTCAGTGTTTGTAAAGTATCATTCTGAATCATTTTATTTTAAAAAATATTCTCCATTTAATACTAAATCTCTTTTCCAAAAGCTAAATTGGGAAATTAATAAATCTTCAAAACATGAATGACACTACTGATATTATTAAAAATATTTTCAATTTACTTGCAATATCAACATCTGTTGCAGCATTTTTACCCGCTTTAGTTTATTCTTATTTTACGACCTTTACAACTAAAATGGTTGAACAAATAGAAAATAAACCTGATTTTATTTCATCAAATGAAGAGAGCAAAGATTGGGTTAAAAAAATTGTTAGCTTTTCCTATGCAATTGATTTGATTTTAACACTAATTATATTTCTAATTTTTTTTACCTCTATTAATAGTCTAGTCCTGTACATACATGCTTACAAACTAGAAGAATATTGGTTAATAACATTATTAATTACCCTTTGGTCTTTTTTTTGTCTTATGACAATACTCTTTTTCATTTATTCCTTAAGAAGTTATAGAAAGGCTAGAAAATATGTTGTCTATTGGGAAAAACGGTGTATATATACTGTTATCTTATTTTCTCTAATTTTAATATATGCAATTATTGAAGTTTGGTTTAGCATTAGAATATGTAAAGGTTGGGGTAGTGTTGAGGATAATCAACTTTGGATGGTTTCTATTTCTACTTTTATGATTGTTCTGTCTGTTGTGCTTTGGATTGTTCCTATTTTTTCATATAGACCTCTAGTCTCTGAAATAAATAAGGCAATTGATAAGTTTCATAATAAGTAATATGATTTTGCAATTAATTTTAAATATTATCCTAAGCTTTTCATTTATAGCATTAGTTGGTATTTCTTTTTTATTCATCTTTAACACCTCAAAATATTATGCAATTCACCATGCATCAATAATATCTCTTGGAGGATATTTTACGTGGTTGTTTTTTAATGATTCAAATTTCCCACTTTGCTTGGCAATCATTTTAAGTATCCTTTTAACAACAGTTATTGGTATTTTAATTCAGTTTCTAATTTTTTCAAAATTACAAAACAAAAAGAAAGACTCCTTTTTATTAATAATTGCTTCATTAGGTGTATATATAATAATTCAGAACCTGATCTCATTAACATTTGGAGATGATTCAAAGATTATTCGTACTGGAGAAATAACTGCTGGGAATGAATTATTGGGTGCATACATTACAGATTTTCAAATTACTATTGTTTCTGTCAGTTTGGTTTTGATTTTTTGCTCCTTACTTTTCATTCGATATACAAGGATTGGTCAAAAGATGCGTGCCGTATCGGAAAACGAAGAATTGAGTATGATTTTCGGCATAAACTCCAAAAAAATCATTTTGTTGTCTTTTGGTATTGGTTCTGCTCTGGCTGCAATTGCAGGTATCCTAATCGGCTTCGAATCAAAAATAACCCCTTCAATGGGTTTTGGAATTCTTTTTTATGGCGTTGTAGCTATGATAATAGGTGGAGTTGGAAACTTTAACGGATTGATTGGAGGAGCTTTAATTTTGGCAACTGCCCAGCACCTCGGTGCTTACTACATTGATAGCAAATGGATGGATGCCATTGCGTATATTATTTTGATATTGTTTTTAATATGGAAACCGCTTGGGTTTAGTGGTAAACGGCTTAAAAAAGTTGAGCTATAGACACGAATTTCACGAATTTTCACTAATACTATTCGTGTTAATTCGTGTAATTCGTGTCAAATTGAAATTCGTGTCAAACTAAATATAAAATATTACTTATGACTGAAAAAATTATTTATAAAGAGGAATCATATAAAATCATTGGGATTTGCATGGAAGTTCATAGTATTCTGGGGAAAGGGCATAGTGAGGTTGTCTATAAAGATGCGCTGGAGTATGAGTTTCAAGTAGCAAAAATTCCATATTCAAGAGAAAAACAATATGAAATTGAATATAAAAGCATTATCTTACCACATCATTATTTTGCAGATTTTGTGGTATATAACAAAATAATTTTGGAAGTTAAAGCAATAGAAACATTAACAAGCA
>JAIOSH010000600.1 GCA_021107685.1 Bacteroidales bacterium
ATATTATAAGACCGCTAAGGAAAATAGTTCTTAACATTCCTAAGCTTATGATTGCTCTTGAAATCTGCTTTATTCTTATTTTAATTATTGCTTGTATCATTGTTTCATTGCCTGAACGCTAACGTTTTAGGTTATGAATAATTGCCGATTGCGGAGTGCTTTCCTGTCAAGTTACGATGATCTTAATGCAGGCTACAACCCTTGTATTTACTACAATCATGGCAATTATTTATAACGTGTGTATGCAGTTTTTAATTCATTTTCAATATCTTTCATATATATTTTGTCCATATAATCCATAAATGAACCTTCTCCCGGTAATCGTTTTTCATTTATGTAATAGTCCTTTGCTTTAGTAATATTTTTTATATATAATGTTTTTTCATTTACCGATTTATACGCCAATGATAAATAGTAGTAAGACTCAGAAAGATAATCATTGATTTCTATTTGCTTTTTTAGATATATAATTGCACCCTGATAATCTTGTATTTCAAGTTTTAAAATTCCAAGATGGAGATAGTCAAAAGGTCCAGCATCATAATTTTCTTTAGTAAGTTGTTGTTCAATTATTTGGATGGCTTTTTCTTTATTTTCCAAACCTTTATAGCTTAATGCTCTGACTATTTGTAGATGATAATCTCCATTATAAATATATCCAATGTTATAGCCTAATAACGAATCTATCTTCTCAATGTCATTAATTGCACCCTTGTAATCCCTTAAAAACTGGAATCGTGCACCACCACGATATCCTAAATACTCTTCTGTGTTATGTTCAACAGCTTTATCTATCATTTTCTTCCAAGTGATAAATTCTCCACGTTTTAAATATGGAATTGCTTTGACGTAATAAGCGTGTGAAAAATATGGACAAATTTCGATTGCGTTATCAAGAAGGATTTGAGCTGATTTTGATCCTTGGGAATATTTGCATGCTTTTGTGTATTGTAAGCAAGCTTGATAATATAAGCTGTCATTTTTATAAACTTCGCAATTTATTGACTGTCCAATACCAATATTAACCACCAAAATTAATATTAATATAATTGATAATTTTTTCATGGCAAAATCTCTTTTATCTTTCCGTCTTCTATTTTGAAAGTAAGATATTGGTAATAGTCATATTTTACACCATCTTTCTCTCCAATTATCCACTGGTTAAAGTTTTTTGTCAACAATAAAATTTGCTGTGTAATATTCGAACTGAATTTTTTAGATTTACAATCATTATCCATTTCATATACCCGAAATCTGCCTGTTACTCCTTGACAATTTACTACAAATCTTATGGTTACATATCCTCTTTCATTTAACGAATCCGATACTCTGTAGTTTGTTGAAAAATATTTTATTAAGTTTGTTTTTTCTCCATGAATCTGCATTGGTTTTCCAAAATTGTAGTATTGCTTAATATTATTACTATCACATAATATAAAGTTCGGATTATCAATTTCTTGATTAAACTTAATATCTCCAACATTGTCAGGGTATTTAATATACTCTTGACTCTGTGCTTCGTATGTTAATGCAATCAGAACGTTTAAAAAAATTATTATAGCTGTTTTTTTCATTTTGGCACACAATAACGTATTGCAATATAAATTTAATTTATTCAATCACTATCAATGTTTGATTTCCATCAATTTTATCTCCTTCTTTAACAAGTATATTTTTTATTAGTCTGTCTTTTTTAACTTTATATTCACTTTCCATTTTCATAGCCGAAATAATAATTACTGTATCACCTGCTTTCACCTTATCTCCGGTTTTAACCAGGATTTTTACTACTTTTCCGGGCATAGGTGAAGATATTGTATCTTCTTCATCTATATGTTCTTTTTGTCTGCTTTTTAAATATTTGCTTTCAGCATCAATTATTTCTACATCATAAGAATTATATAAAGTATTGACAATATATTTTTTACCGGATTTATTTTGGGTTAATTCAACATTGTATGATTTGTTTTTATATAAAATAGAATATACTCCATTTTCAACCATTACAAGATCAATATCATAAATTTTTCCATCAACAGATACTTTAATCTTATTATTATCTTTATTTAATAATTCAACATTTGCTTTGCGATTATTTATATTTATTTCAAGTGCCATATTTTTTTTATTTTATAATCTCATAAGACTTTTTTTTCTTCCACATGATTTCCAATTATTTACCTGTAATTCCGAAGATATTTTTGGTCGAATTTTTTCAAGATTATTCATATAATCCATAAAAACTGTAATAATTGCAATATCTTCACAATCACCCACAGATTTTTGTTCTGTCATAAGGAAATTGAAATTATTTTCAATAAAATGTGTGTTATATTTTCCTTTAATAAAATCAGGAGTATTCATAATTTTTTCAAGGAATTTAATAGTGGTTTTAATACCTGTAATTTTATAAGCATATAAAGCTCTTTTCATCCTTTTAATAGTTTCGTCCCTTGTTTTTCCCCAGATAATAAGTTTTGATATTAACGGGTCATAATATATCGGAATTTCATATCCTTCATAAACATAACCATCATGTCTAACACCTAATCCTAATGGTTCGGTAATATGTTTGATTATTCCGGGACTTGGCAAGAAATTATTATCAGGATCTTCGGCATAAATTCGACATTCAATGGCATGACCATTCTGTTTTAATTCATCTTGCTTATAGCTCAATTTCATTCCATTAGCAATATTTATTTGTTCTTTAACAAGGTCAATACCAACTACACGTTCAGTTATTGGATGTTCGACCTGAAGCCGGGTATTCATTTCAAGGAAATAGTAATTCAGTTTATCATCAACAATAAATTCAATTGTTCCTGCGCCCTCATAATTGACAGCTTTAGCAGCGGCAACAGCATATTTGCCCATTTCTTCCCTGACTTTGGATGTCATAATAGGAGAAGGAGTTTCTTCGATAACTTTCTGATGCCTTCTCTGAACCGAACATTCTCGTTCAAAAAGATGAATTGTATTTCCATATTTATCAGCAAGAATTTGAAATTCTATATGGTGAGGGGATTCAATATATTTTTCAACATAAACAGTATCATCGCCAAATGCTGATAAAGCTTCCGATTTTGCAGCCCTTAATGCACCTAAAATTTCATTTTCTTTTTTTACTAATCGCATTCCTTTTCCTCCACCGCCTGCCGATGCTTTTATCATCACAGGCAAACCAATCTCTTTAACCGTTTCTATAGCTTTTTTTTCTGTTGAAATTTTTTCTGTTGTGCCGGGTATTACAGGAACACCAGCTTTAATCATTGTTTTACGGGCTGTGATTTTATCTCCCATAGTAGAAATAGCATTAGCCGATGGACCAATGAAAATAATACCTTCTTTTTTGCATCTGTCGGATAATTCAGCATTTTCTGACAGAAAGCCATATCCCGGATGAATAGCTTCTGCACCAGATCTTTTAGCAGCATCTATTATTTTTTCAATAACAAGATAACTTTCATTTGAAGGAGATGTTCCAATATAATAGGCTTCATCTGCATACCTTACATGCATTGATGTACGGTCGGCTTCTGAATAAACTGCTACTGATGTTATTCCAATTTCCCTACAAGATCTCATAACCCTGATTGCTATTTCTCCTCTATTGGCAACTAATACTTTTTTTATCATGTATGAAATGCTTTTTTAATAATTCTGTTTATTAATTCGAATCAAGAGATGAAATTAAAATATTTTTTACATGTAATAATCAGGTACTTGGTACTCGGTCGCACAGAACCTAGTGCCAAGAAATAATCATCAATCATTTTTAACCCCTGATTCGCATTATTAATATGTATATCAATTAATTATGTCGTTTATTGATAGATTAATTTTTTGTAAATGTAAATGTTTTTATTTTATATGAAAAAAAATGTAAATATTTTATTCAAAAAATAATGTTCAAAACATTTGGAAAATTTAATTTATAAATCAAAATAACTTGGAAAGTTTATAATATCTTTAAAGCCTGAAATTTTACTAATACTATTGTAATTAATCAGTACTTAAAGTGAACTATATTTCGACTACGCTCAATGAGAACGCTCAGCATAAAAAGTAATAAGTGCCTAAAGTTTAATAAAGGGATATATATCAACATAGCTACAGTCTCTTAGCAAATTGATTAAGCAAATTTTTTGAAATCTGAAATATGAATTTATTGGTTATTGAAATGGTTATTATAAATTCAGCACTTTAACTTTTAACAAATAACTTTAGGCACTCCAAACTTTAGACACTTTAGGCACTCTAAACTTTAGACACTGATTAATCACATACTGTTTAATTTATATAGAATTTACAAACTCCGAAATTAATTAATAATGGCATTAAATTATATTTGGATAGGTTTTTTTATCATTGCTTTTATTGTAGGATTATTCAGGTTTATTTTCCTGGGAGATATTGAAGTGTTCCCAAATATGGTGAACAGCACTTTTGATATGGCAAAAACCGGTTTCGAAATTTCATTAGGCTTAACAGGTGTGCTTACTTTATGGTTAGGATTGATGAAAATCGGTGAAAAGGGCGGAATAGTCAAAATATTTTCAAGACTTATTGGTCCTTTCTTTGCTAAATTATTTCCTGAACTTTCCAAAGATCATCCTGCTATTGGCTCTATAATGATGAATGTATCAGCAAATATACTTGGACTGGATAATGCTGCTACACCTATCGGCTTAAAAGCCATGAAAGAAATGCAGGAAACAAATACAAAAAAGGATACAGCATCAAATGCACAGATAATGTTCCTTGTTCTTAATACTTCAGGACTTACTCTAATACCAATTAGTGTGATGGTTTACCGTGCCCAGCTTGGTGCTGCCGACCCTTCGGATATTTTTATACCTATTTTGTTAGCTACTTATTTTTCTACTTTGGCAGGTTTAATAAGTGTTTCTCTGTTCCAAAAGATAAATTTATTTAATAAGGTTATTTTATTTTACTTGGGTGGAATGACAGTAATAATTATTGGTATTATCTATTATTTTTCTAATCTTCCGAAAGACCAGATTACACTAATTTCAACTGTTGCAAGTAATATTTTGTTATTTTCCATTATAATCTGTTTTATTCTTTTGGCATTAAGAAAAAAGGTCAATATTTATGAAACCTTTGTAGAAGGAGCAAAAGAAGGTTTTTTAATAGCAGTTAAAATAATTCCTTTTTTAATAGCAATATTAGTTGCTATTGGAGTTTTCAGGACTTCAGGTGCAATGGATATGCTAATCAGTGGTATTGAAAAAATTTTCTTGTTTTTTAATATTGATACTGATTTTATTTCTGCTTTGCCAACAGCTCTGATGAAGCCCCTAAGCGGTAGCGGAGCCAGAGGTATGATGGTTGAGGCTATGTCAACTTATGGGGCAGATTCATTTGTTGGAAAAGTTGTTTCAACGGTTCAGGGAGCTACTGATACTACTTTTTATATTATTGCGGTTTATTTTGGATCAGTTGGAATAAAAAAAACAAGATATGCAGTAACTTGTGGTTTAATTGCTGATTTTACCGGGATTATAGCAGCAATACTTATTGCTTATATGTTTTTTCATTAATGAGTTCAGTCCAAAAAGACCTGCTATGTTTATTTTGTGAATTTTTTATAATTATTCTTAACTGGAAAATTGCTGAGTACTCGGGATGTTGCTTGTAATTTGTTATTTTTAAAAAAATTTTACTGAATAATTATTTTATCCCTGTATATTCCTGTTTTGCTTTGTACTTTTAAAATATATGTGCCTTTATGAAATGTTGTAAGATCTATTGATTTCTTATAATTGGGTGTCATTACTTTTTCTTCTGATATAAATATTTGCTTTCCTAATATGTCATAAATACCAATTGTTATTTTCTTATTCATAAAGTCGGAAATATTCAAATTAAATTCCCCCTTATTAGGATTAGGATAAATTTCAATAAAATCCGATAGGTTATCAAATTCTTTTATTGCAAAGGGACTTAAATCAATAAAACTAATCGTATGATCACCCCAATTTGCTACAATTAGTGTATCATTCCTGTAACAAAGACCAAAAGGGCGATTGTGATTTGTTGATATTTTTATAAAACTTGTAAATGAATTGTTATACATGTAAATAGATTCATTCCCCCACGGGAAGTCATTACCCCAACTTGAAAGGTAATAATTGCCCGAATCACCCTTAATTATTCCTTCAAGGTATCCATAAGGGAAGGTTGCTAAAATAGTTTGCTCTCCTCCATAAACGCTTACTGATATGATTTTTGAAGTCTGAAACGTACCTGAAGTAAATACAATTCTGTTATTACTTTCATCATAGCAAAGTCCAAAAGGATCGACTATATTTGTAGCCAAATCAGTAACAGAATGATTGGCAATATTATATTTATAAATTTTTCCGTTTTCCTGGTCAGGTATATACAAATTACCCTCATGATCAGTATCTATCAAATTAAGATAACACGAATTACATATTTCATAAGCACTTAACTGCTTACCTGTATTAATATCTATTTCTATTATTGAAGATGGAAGAGACCCTCCTACGAGATCCCCATTGTTTATCACATATAATATATCATCAATTATACACATTCCGCCGGCATAATCAAGACCATCAAAAAAATTATCAATAACTTCTCCTGATGTATTGATTACTAAGATATTTCCATTACCATCTCCCCAGTTTGATACAAGGTAACGCTTATATAAAGTATCATAAACAATATCAATAGGATAATATAATGAGTCATCAATCATATTAAAATTATAATTTCCCGGTTGGGCTTTACTTATATTAAATATAAAAGCTGTAAGAATTAAAATAATTAGTTGTACTTTTAAATTAAGATTTATTTTATTTTTTTTCATCTTTAATAATTATTTTTGATTATTAATTTATTTACAATATTGTTTGACAATTTTATCTGCCTGATTGAAACCCAATTGGGAAGCCTTGTTCCAATCCTTGCAAGCCTGCTGATAATCTTTCATCTGATAATTTACAATCCCCCTGTTATAAAAAGCACTTGCATAATCAGGATATAATTCAATAGATTTATTAAAATCTTTCATTGCTCCCTGATTATCCTGTAAAATACCTTTAATAATTCCCCTGTTGTTATAAGCCATTGTATAATCAGGATTTAGTTCAACTGCTTTGTTGTAATCTCTCAATGCCCCTTTGTAATCCTGCAATTTATCTTTAATATTACCCCGAAAAAAATACCCGATAGAAACATCAATTTTGGAATTATTTTTTTCAATAACATCAGTCAGTAAAATTACAGGATTTTTCCAGATTTTATTTCTTTTAACACTAGTAATTGAAAAAAAAATAGCATAAGCCACCAAAGCTATTGTTATATAAAGTTTTATTTTTTTTGCTACAGAGAATTTATTATCTTTTATATGTGTAAAAAATTTAGCAATAATAAAAAACAATCCTATATATGCTATATATGTATATCGTTCACCTAACAAAAACATTCTTGACCATATTAATGGCAAAACCAATGATATACAAATTAAATAAAACAGTAAACCAAAAATCACATCTCTTTTGTATTTACCTGCTTTGAATATTCCCCAAATAATTAATAAAATAATAAAAGGTGCAATATAATATAAAAAAGGAAGCATACCTTCAATTTTATCGGGATAAGCATAAATAGCAGAAAGCCTTACAGGAAAAAAAAGCTTTACAATATAAAATACTATTGCATAGCATAAAATAAAAAATCTGTCAAAAATGGAATAATCCACCTGCAAATTTGTAATATGACCATAAGATTTTGCTGCAAAAACGGATATTATTCCAAAAACAATTGATAAAAGAAAAAAAGGAATTTTTTCAAAAACAATTTTCTTACAGAATTTTCTTTTGCAATAATAATCTAACATTATCAATAAAACAGGTAAAGTTGCTGCCATTGATTTACAAAATAATGAAAAAATAAAAAGAATAAATGTCAGTATTAAGTATTTGAATTTTTTTTCTTCTTTGATATAATATAAATAGCTTATTAAAGCACCTAAATAAAATAAGGAATATAAACCATTGCTGCGAGTAGAAATCCAGGATACTGCTTCAACATGCATAGGATGTATTGCAAAAAAAAATGCTACTATTACAGGAATTTCAATCCTATAAGTTAACTTGTATATGAAATAGAATACAAGTATGGTATTTAATAAATGTACAATAAGGTTAGTTGTATGATAAGGTATTGGATTTAAAGCAGAAAAAAAATAATTAATAGCAAAAGTTAAAACAGCAATGGGTTGGTATGCTCCTAAATAATTAGTGGAAAAATACTTAGTGATATTTTTAAATGATAATTCTTTTATTTGAGTATTTTCAACATATTCACCATCATCCCAACCAAAAAGAATCTCATTATTCAGTGAATTAGAAAATATAATTATAGTAAACAAAAGTATAGCAGCCAAACTTAAAACCAATACATTTTTTGGATATGGCTTTTTGTTTATATTTTTTTTATGTTTAGATAAAGATTTATTAACTTTCATTTATCATGTGAATCAAGAGTTGAAAATTAATATATTTAATTAAAATTGTATAACAGAACTATGAACCCCTTCCCAGAACCAAGTGCCAAGAACCCAGTGCCCAGTAATAATCATCAATCATTTTTAACCCTTGATTCGCATTTATCAGTAATAAAATTAACTTATTTAGATAAAGACACAGGCTTCATTCCTAAATTATAAAAAGTAAAAGCCCAAATATCAGTATATTCTTCAATAAGCTTAGAAGTAGGTTTTCCTCTCCCATGTCCTGCTTTAGTTTCAATACGTATTAAAACAGGATTATTACCTTTATTTTTTTCCTGTAAAGTTGCAGCAAATTTAAATGAATGAGCAGGCACAACACGGTCATCATGGTCAGCAGTAGTTATTAGTGTAGCAGGATAATCAACACCTTGTTTTAAATTATGAAGGGGAGAATAGCCCAATAAATAATTAAATTCCGTTGAATCTTCACTTGAGCCATAATCAGTTGTCCAGGCCCAGCCAATAGTAAATTTATGGAAACGTAACATATCCATAACACCAACAGCAGGTAAAGCAACCCTAAAAAGTTCAGGACGTTGTGTCATACATGCCCCTACAAGCAATCCGCCATTTGAAGCTCCTGATATTGCTAATTTTTCCGTAGATGTATATTTTTCATTAATCAGATATTCGGCAGCAGCAATAAAATCATCAAATACATTTTGTTTCTGTAATTTGGTTCCTGCTTTATGCCAATCTTCTCCGTATTCGCCGCCACCCCTGATATTAGGTAAAGCAAACACACCGCCATTTTCAAGAAAAATCAAACGGGATATACTGAAATATGGTGTCAGATTGATATTAAATCCGCCGTAGCCATATAAATAAGTAGGATTATTACCATTCATTTCTATATCTTTTTTATGAACAATAAACATAGGAACTTTAGTACCGTCCTTACTTTCATAAAAAACTTGCCTCGTTATATAATTATCAGTATTAAAATCAATTTCCGGTTTAGTATATATTTCTGATTTATTCGTATTAATATCATATTTATAAACTGTATTTGGAAATGTAAAAGATGTAAAGCTATAAAAAGCAATGTTTTCATTTTTCTTACTATTAAATCCTGCCAGAGTTCCCAAACAAGGTAATTCAAGTTCATCAATGTATTTACCTGTCATATCATAAATATATGCTTTACTCGCAGCATCTTTTATATATTCGGCAACAATCCTGTTGCCTGTTAGAGATACGGATTGTAAAACTTCTTCCTTTTCAGGTATAATCACCTTCCATTCAGTTTCAGTAGGCTTCACAGGGTCTATGAGTACTAATTGATTTTTAGAAGCATTGTGATTGGTTAATATTAAAAATTTCTTTCCAATATTATCAATTAAATTATATTCATAATCAAAACCCTTTGCAAGTTGTTTGAATTTATGACCTTTTGTTGATAAATCAGTAAAATATAAAGAATTTCCACTTGTGCTTTCCGACTCAATGATAAAAAGATACTTTTCGTCTTCAGTTGTTATAGCAACATAATTCCTTAAAGGATAGTCTTTATTTTCAAAAATTAGCTTATCATTTTTTTGAGCAGAGCTTAGTTTATGGTAATATATTTTATGAAATTCATTTTTACCTGATAATTTATCACCTTGTTTTGGTTCATCATATCTACTGTAATAAAAACCCTCATCTTTCCATGCTATATTGGAAAATTTAACCCATTTAATCTCATCATTCAATTTCTTCTTATTTTCAACTTCCATAACATATATTTCATTCCAGTCCGAACCGGCTTTAGCAATAGAATAAGCTAAATATTTACCATCTTTTGATATGGCTACACTGCTTAGAGCAACCGTTCCATCTTCTGATAATTTATTCGGATCAAGAAATACTTCCGGCTCTGATTCCAGATCTGCCTGTATGTATAATACACTTTGGTTCTGCATACCATCATTCTTGAAAAAGAAATAATGCTTGCCATTTTTAAATGGGACTCCATATTTAGGATAATCCCATATTTCAGTCAATCTTTTATTAATATTCTCCCTGAAAGGTATTTCAGCAAGATAAGCATCAGTTATTGCATTCTCGGCTTTTACCCATTCAGCAGTTTCTTCCGAATTATCATCTTCAAGCCAACGATAAGGGTCAGCGACTTTGGTGCCGAAATAATCATCAACATGATCAACTTTGTTTGTTACAGGATAATTAATACCTTTTTTTTCTGTACAAGCACTACCTATAAATGCAATTAATAAAATTAAATAAATAAATCTTTTCATAATTAGCTTTTTAATTAAATATTATTGATTAATAAATTTTTGTGGTAAATTTATACAAAAAAAAACATAGCCTGGTAAATTAAATAAAAAAATTAGAATTCTGCTTTTTAAGTCTGAAAAATATGATAATATTTCAAAGAACAAACATACGAGTCGCATAGCGACGAACTATTTGTAACCCTTGACGGTAGTCAGGGTTGATAATGACGGAGTTACAAAAGTCCCATAGGGACGACCTATAAAAAATCGGATATTATGGACGGTCTGTAATTAGGCTAAATTTAAGGCTTTAGATTTTTTATCTATATATTTTGCAATAGTTGACAGAAGGATTCTGGGATTTAAAGGTTTTGTTATATGATCGTCGCAACCTGCGAGATAACTTTTTTCAATGTCTTCAACCAAGGCATAAGCTGATTGAGCTATAACAGGAAGGTTTTTTCTATGCTTTTTAATTTCTTTAGTAGCTTTTAATCCGTTCATTACGGGCATTCTAATATCCATAAGAACAATATCAATTTTATCATTTGACTTACAGATATCTACTGTTTCTAATCCATTTTTTGCCCATATCAGCTTTGCTTTTGTTTTTTTTAAAATTATTTCAATAACCTTATAATTAGATTCAATATCTTCTGCTATTAAAATTGTTTTGTCTTTCCAATTATATTCTTTTTTTGAAATTTTAGCCACAGAGACTTTCATATCATTTATTTTAGCAGGCTTATATGGTATAGTAAAATAAAATTTTGTTCCTTTTCCAACTTCCGACTCAACATACATATTTCCATTAAGTAATTTTACAAGGTTCTTTGAAATTGCTAAGCCTAATCCTGTTCCATCGGTTTTTCTTGTACCCAAATCATCTACCTGCCTGAACCTGTCAAAAATTATTCCCAGTTTATCAGAAGGAATTCCTATACCTGTATCCGTTACAAAAAATTCTATTAATGATTTATCTTGCTGATTTTTTATATAGTATCCAAATTCGATAAATCCATTATCAATATTTTTAATTGAATTATTAAGCAAATTGGATATAATTTGTCTTATTCTTTGGGGATCTGTAAGAATAGTAAATTCATTATCATTGTTTGATCTTGATAATAATAATTCAATATTATTTTTACTATTTCTTATTAATTTATCATTGTAACTAAGATATAATTCATTTAAAATTTTATTAATTTGACATTTTTCTTCCTTAATCTTTAACTGCCCTGCTTCAATCTTCGCAATATCAATAATATCATTAATGATATTTAATAATGCTATACCATTGTTATTAATAAGCATAATAAATTCTTTTTTTTCTTTTTTAGTAAGTGCAGGATCTGAAAGTAAATTTGAAAAACCGAGTATCACATTCATCGGTGTTCTTATTTCATGCGACATATTAGATAAGAATCTTGTTTTAAGCTTGTCAGATTCTTCTGCTTTTTCTTTGGCTTTTTTTAGTTTATATGCTGTTTGTTCATGTCTTATTATTTCCTGTTGCAATTTTTTTGTTCTCTCCTTTACTCTTTTTTCTAACTGAATGTTTATTTTTTGTTTTTCACGATAACGGTTATATATAAATACTACTAATATTAAAACTAATAATAAAGCCAGAATTGATATGATCATTATTGAATTACGAACATTTTGTTCTTTAGATATTTTCAATTTTTGAATATTAATATCTCTTCTAAGTATTTCATTTTCTCTTTCTTTTTTTACAGTATTATATTTTACTTTCATCTCGGTAATTCTTTTGTTTCTTTCTTCATTATAAATGCTATCTTTTATTTCAGAATAAAAACGATAATACTTAAATGCTATTTTATAATCATTTATTTCAAAAAATAATCTGGCAAGTAAATAATAATTTTTCTTAATTAAACCTTTTGATTTTATATCTTTTGATAATTTAAGACTTTTTTTAAAGTGTGAAAATGCTTTATAAAAATCATTTTTTAAAAGGTAGATATATCCGATATTGTTTACATTAATAGCTACACCATTTGTATCTCCAATATCATTTTGCAATTTTGATGATTTCTTATAAAATTCCAGAGCCTTATTGTAT
The DNA here is from genome assembly GCA_021107685.1 of Bacteroidales bacterium. Classification (GTDB taxonomy): domain Bacteria; phylum Bacteroidota; class Bacteroidia; order Bacteroidales; family SMBSF39; genus SMBSF39. The sequence goes on from JAIOSH010000600.1 coordinate 12,878, forward strand.
TTTACTAATTCGGTATAAATATCACCAATTTCACTATAGGTCTCGGCTATACTATATTTATCATTATTTTCCTTTATGATTTTAGACGATTTAAGTAAATATTCCAGTGCATTATTATAATCACCTTTTAATATATAAACTTCACCAATTTTTTTTAAAATAGCTGCGGAATTTTTTTTATTTCCGTATTCCCTAAACTGTTTTATTGATTTATTATAATATTCTAAAGATATATCATAATAATTTAAATCTTTATATATATCTCCAATATTATTTAAAATTTCTGCAACTTCAAATTTAGCATTCAGATTTTCCAGTATTTTTATTGATCTAAAATAATATTCCAATGCTTTATCATAATTTGTTAAATAGTAGTATCCTATACCAATATAATACAAAGAAATCCCTTCACCCGGCTTAAAATTAATCTCTTTTGCTAATTTTAATGCTTGTTCGCCATACTTAATACTTTTTTCAGGTAAAATATTTCTATATTCCCAAACTAATTCGCATAATACGTTTACTTTATTAATACCGGCAACACTATCTAATTTATTTTCTAATTTTTCTATTCTACTGTTTTGAGCTAATAAATTATTGAAAAGAAAAAAAAGAATTATTAAAAAATATATCAGTATTTTTTTCATTTATATTAAAATTATTTGAAAAAAAAGAAAATTTATAAAAGCAGAAAATACTTCTTCAATAATTTATCCTGAAAAAAAAAAAAAGTTACCCTGTTTTTTTAAATAAAAATTATGAAAAGCATCTTTATAGAATAATGCCTTACTTATATACCATATCTTTTTTTATTGAAGTGTCTGAACGAAAACGTTGTTTCTTGTCATTTAGAAGAAAAAAATTATAAACAATTCATTGTTAATAATTAATGGATTTAGTTATAAAAGTGAGATTTATATAATATAAATTTGTATATGATAATAAAAATATATATACTATGAAAAATATTAATGTATTAAATTTAAGAATATCAGTTATTGCAATAATATTAATGTTTAGTTCTGTAGATGTTCTAAGATCCCAAAACCATAGCAAAAGATTTTTTAAAGGATGGGCTGTAAATATGAATGTTGGTCCAAATTTTTATTTTGGAGATGTAGAAATAAATGAAGTTCTTGCTGTTGCAAATTATAATAAAGAAGTGCAAATGGCTTATGGACTGATATTGTCAAAAAAATTAGGTTCTGTTGTCAGCTTAAGAGGGCAGTTGATTAATGGTAAATTATCAGGAACAAAACATTACAATTCCACTTACTTTGAATCAGATATTTTTGAAGCAAGTTTAAGTACCGTTATTAATCTTAGTACTTTGTTTTTCAGATTAAATTCCGATAACAGGAGAGGGTCTGTGTATTTTACTTTTGGAATCGGTGCCTTGCAGTGGAAAACCGAACTTAAAGATAAGTATAATAACGATATTATTATTAACACAGAAGGATATGATGATAATTGGACAAACAGGAGAGTAATTCCTATAGGATTAGGGTTTAATTATAAATTAAATCATCACTGGGATATTAATTTTGAAACTTCTTTACGAACTGTTAATTCCGATTATTTAGATGCAACACCTTCTGGTAATAATGATAAGTATAGTTATAATTCATTTGGTATTACTTATAAGTTTAAAAAGAATAAAAAGAAAGCAAACTTAAAGATAGTATCTGATAATAATGAAGATATCTTAATTTATGAAAACACTCCTGACAAGGAAATAGTTGAACAAACTAATACGAAACCTGATGTAATAAATATAGCGAATGAAGAATCTGTAATAAAAACAAAAACCATTGAAGAACAGATAATTGATGCTGAATCAGAAAAGGAAGAAATTGAAAATCCATGGCAGGATGTTTCTTTTAAGGTTCAGATACTTGCTTCTCAGACACGACAAAATATGATACGCTTTGCTAAAAAATATAATATCACAGCTCGAATTGATGAAAATAGAGTTGACAAATGGTATAAATATACAATTGGAGAATTTCCAAAATACAGGAAAGCAAAAGAATACAGGAATTTACTTGTTTCACGTAATAAAATCCGTGATGCTTTTGTTATAGCTTATAAAAACGAAGAACCAATTACTTTCCATGAGTTAATGAGAGGAAAACGTTCAACAGAAGTAAATAATGATATAACTCCAAATGGAGCAGTACAGGAAGGTGTAATTTTCAGTGTACAGATACTGGCTGCAAAAAACCTTAAAATTACTGTTTCAGAGTTTAAAGAAAAATATAATATAGAAGAAGAAACCCGTATTCAACAATTCGGTGACCTGTATCAATTAGTATCAGGTAATTTTACAAATTATAAAAAAGCCAAGGAATTCAGAAGAGAGCTAATTGAAAAAGGCATCCCTGATGCATTTATTGTTGCTTACCATGATGGAGTCAGGATATCTATGGAAAATGCTTTTCAAATTAAGAAAAGAATTTTGCACGATTAAATATGAGCAACTACTCATAGCGCCATAAATGGCAAGTTACATGTTATTTCAGCAATCGCTTACTAATTGTGGATTTGCTAAAAAATTTTGTTTTTTTAGCAAAGTTTTACAGGATAATAGTATATAGTTTGAAGCAATTTATGGTTTAAGTTTATAATACTATAATGATTACTGATCATCCAATTTTGAATTAATATTAAATACAGGATACAGGATACAGGATTCAAGGACATTAAGAAACAGTATATTTCCCTGACAATTTTTTTTTCAATAATTCTCATTATAACACTTTGCTGTGCTAAAAGATGATTAGCTTTACATTGTGCAACATAAATTATTTGAAATTAAGGATATTTGTTGAAATTGATAGAAATTTATTGAGAACTCTATTTTAATATCTACAAATTTCTACGAATATCTATAAATATCTAATTTTCTATTTTACAATATGTTGCAGAACAGTAAAATTTTATCATAGTAAAACGTTATAATCAGATTTTATTATTATTTTTTTTGATATTAAAAAATTTTCTAATTTAGTGGTGAAATTATATAAATTGCAACAATGTCAAACATCAAAACAAAATTTAAAAATGCATACAATTGAACCTCATTATACTTGGCAGCATTTATATATTGCTTCAGAAGATAAATTGTCACCCTTTTATGATAATGAGTATAATGAATTTGAATTTACCCATGCTATATACAATTATGTTATTCACCCTCAATGGGACGAAATGGGTTCTTCTACTTTATATGTAAAAATTCTTTATGTTAATTATGAACTTGGCTTTTGCATTATTGAATTATTCGGCGAATGGAATGATTGCCTGCATAATGATATTATGTACCTTAAAAGAAATATTATTGAAATCCTTTGTCAAAACGGTATTAATAAGTATATTTTAATAGGAGAAAATGTGTTAAATTTTCATTCTTCTTCTGACAATGATTATTATCAGGAATGGTTTGAAGATGTTGAAGAAGGATGGATAGCAGGTATAAATTTTCGTAGTCATGTTTTAGAGGAATTTGAAAATGCTAATATTGATTATTATATTGCTTTTGGTGGCAATTTAAACAATATTATATGGCGAAGTTCCCTGCCTATCCATTTTTTTGAAAAAGTTAACAGTTTTATTACAAAAAGATTAACTGTATAAGAAAAATAAAATAATAAATGAAAAAACATTTGAATTTATACATTACAGGAAAAGTGCAACGAATAGGTTTTAGATTTTCATGTATGCAAACTGCTTATAAATGGGGTATTACAGGAATTGTAAGAAATAAAAGCGATGGTTCGCTTTATGTTGAAGCCGAAGGAGACGAAGAACAATTAAAACATTTTGTAGAATGGTGCAAAAAAGGACCAATATGGGCAAGAGTAGATGACCTTAGAGCAGAAACAGGTGAATTAAAGAATTATAAAGCATTTGATATCAGCAGGTAGTTCTGAAAAGTAAGTTGCATTACTAAACTTCAATAGTTTCAGAACTCGCGAAAACCAGCGATGGTCAAAAAAGATTCGCAAGTTTACCCTGTAATGAAATGTATCAGGGGGTACTTAAATTATTTGGAAAAATTGTTAAATTGTTAAATTGTTACATCGTTATATTGTTATATTGTTGTGGTTTAACAATTTAGCCATATAACAATTTAACCATTGATGCTTACATTAAGGTTGCGATTTAATTTTACAATACTTTAATTTTCGCGAGTTCAGTAAACCTAATCTTAGCAAATATTCTTAGCTTTTGTCTATTCAATTACCAATTTATCCAACTTTAGCAAAATACCGTCTTTGTCTTTTATAAATATCATATATGTTCCTGCTTCCAATATTGAAACATCGGTTTCAGGTTTTTCGGAAAATAAAAGTTTTTTACCTGTAATATCAAATATTTCCATAATAAAATAACTTTCATAGTTTACATTTACAATATTTTTTGCGGGATTGGGATATATTATGATATTATTGTTCTTTAAAATTTTTTTAATACCGTCAGGACCGATTATAATTTCTAATGTTGCAGTATCACTGCTATATCCGCATTGATTTGTTGCTACAACATAAATATAGCCGACACCTTCACTTCCCCATTGCACTTCTGTTGAATCGTTTGATATTTGATCAGTTATAGTACCATTAACAATATCCCAGGTATATATAACATTTGTATTATTTGGAACAGTATAGATTTCTATTTGATTTTCAACAACAGTCATTTGTCCGGTAATTGTAAATGTTGCAGGTGTTGAAAGAACAGTAAGAATAGCAGTTTCACTAATTTTACTACCATTAACATTTATTACAAAACATCGGTATTGATAATTATTCATTAAAAATGTTGCCCCTGTTATATTAAGCGTATCTGTATATGCTCCGGTATAAACACCACTATCTGTAATATTGTTAAAACCGCTGCCTGTATTAACTTGCCATTGACAAGAATCTGCACCTGTTTCAGTAATAATGAAACTTGTATTATTAGCTACGCAAATAGTTTTATCTTGTGGATGCTTATAAATATACGGCAATCCTGATAAATCAGGGTCTAATTTTGATATAAATACATCCCTGAATTCATTATAAGAACTATCATAAGGTGAGCCGGTAACAGGATAATCACCTGACCATGTTTCTCCTGTAATATATATATTTCCCGAATCGTTAATGGCTATTGATAGGCCAATATCGGAATGACTTCCACCGATAAAAGTAGAAGCCAAAAGTGTGCTTAGATCCGAATCTAATTTTGATACAAATACATCCCTTTCTCCATTGTGCGAATTATCATAAGGCAAATCGGAAATGGGGTAATCACTTGAAGATGTTTCTCCTGTAATAAAAATATTATCCGATCCGTTAATTGTAACAGAGGAACCATATTCGGAATTACTTCCACCTATAAAAGTAGAAGCTAAAAGCATACTTAAATCAGAACTTAATTTTGACACAAAAATATCCCTTTCTCCATTATGCGAATTATCATAAGGCGAACCTGAAGTGGGGTAATCAATTGAATATGTTTCTCCTGTAATATAAACATTCCCTAAGTTGTCAAGGGCAATAGATTTACTAAATTCAGAATCACTTCCGCCAAAAAAAGTAGAAGCAATAAGCGGATCAATAATGAGAGTTTTATCAGGGTTAAAAATGCTTGTTTTAAAACCGTATGTTTTACCTTTTTTTATGTAACTTATTTCAACGTTTTGTTTTTTGCCGTTTATTAACTGATAAGCTATGGGCTTAGTAAATTCAACATTACCTTTCGGGGTTTTAATTATTAACTTGCCTGTTTTGCTAATTTTCAATTTTTCTGCTCCTTGCAATTTAAGTTTTATTTGTTCGGGGTGTGATCCGGGTTTTACATAAAAGAGTTTTTCAATATTGCTGCCATAAACATTCAATTTAACTTCTATGCCTTTCCAGATTTCTCCAAGGTTAAGGGTTTTGTAAGTTTGTATATTGTTTTGCCATTTGCTTTTGTCATTGCCTTTAAAATAATTTACTCTAATTTGTGAAGAATTTTCCGCAGAAATTTTAAAGGTTTCCAAAATTTTTAAGGTTTTATTTCTGATAAATGTCTCCCTTAAAGCATAAGAACTTGTACTGTCAACAGAAATGTTGTAAACAATTTCACCTTGTTTGGTAATAAACACTGTCCCTGCAAATGTTTTTGTATAATATGCGACATCTTTATGCTGTTGTCCTATATTTTTTATCCACGGAATTTTGGTTTTGTTTATTTTAGCGGTTTTCTTCGCTTTTTTAATTTCGTTTAAATTTTTATTTTGCCGGTAATTCATTTGAGCATTTGCATTTAAAATAATTATGCTCAGGAACATAAATGAAAATAGATTTGTCGTTTTCATAATTATTGATATAACAAAAACTTATGATTTTATAAGATTATAAGTTTCTTGTGCAATTACCATTTCCTCGTCTGTGGGTATTACAATAGCTATTACTTTAGAATTTTTTTTGCTTATAATAATTTCTTTTCCTCTTATATCCTTGTTTTTTTCATAATCAAAATCCAATCCTAAAAATTCAAAATTTTTGCAAATTTCCTCTCTGGTTTTGTCAGCATTTTCGCCTATTCCACCTGTAAAAACGATTATATCAACTCCACCCATAGCAGCCGTATAGGCGCCAATATATTTTCTTACTCTGTAATGATACATATCCAATGCTAATTTTGCTTTTATATTATTTTTGGCTGCTTCCTCTTCAAGCTCTCTCATATCCGATGAAATACCTGAAATTCCCAGAACTCCGCTTTTTTTGTTAACTAGCGAATTTGTTTTAGGTATGCTGATTTTTTCTTTATCTGCTATGTATAAAAGTGCTCCAATATCTAAGTCACCGCATCTTGTTCCCATTATTAAACCTTCAATAGGTGTCATTCCCATTGATGTATCAAAAGATTTTCCGTTTTTTATTGCTGCAATTGAAGCACCGTTTCCTAAATGACATGTAATAATTTTTGTTTTTTTAATATTTTTTTCAAGAATTTCGCAAGCTCTCTGCGAAACATATTTATGACTTGTACCATGAAAACCATATCTTCTGATTTTATACTTTTCATATAATTGATAAGGAAGACCATATAAATATGTATATGACGGCATTGTTTGATGAAAAGCCGTATCAAAAACCCCAACTTGTGGTATTTGTGGTAAAAGTTCAGTGATAGCATAAATACCTTTGAGATTTGGAGGGTTGTGTAAAGGTGCTAAATCAACACATTTTTCCATAGCTTTAACAACTTTATCCGAAATCACAACACTTCCGCTAAAATCTTCACCTCCATGCACAACCCTGTGCCCAACAGCATCAATTTCATCTATGTTTTTTATATTTCCATATTTATTACTTGTTAGAATATTAATAATATATTCTATTCCAGCCTGATGATCTAAAATTTCCTCCTGAAATTTTACTTCTTTATGTTCGTTTGTTTTATGTTTTATAAAACTTCCTTTTAAACCTACCTTGTCAACCAAACCTTTTGCCAATACTTTTTTTTCAGGCATATTAATTAGCTGATATTTAATTGACGAACTTCCACTATTTATGATGAATATCTTCATAATCATAATGCAAATATAAATTTGCAAATTTCATTAAAATTTCAATACTATAAAATGGAAAAAAATACTTTTTTATAAAATAATTTATTAATTTATAAAATAAGTTATATCTTTGCCCCATTTTTTAAAATCACGTTATTAATTAATTAACAGTTAATTGTAAATCATTAAATAAACTAAAGTTTAAAAATGAAAAAGCATTTACTAATTTTGGCATTTATTTTGCCTGTGATGATTTTCTCTCAGGAAGCGAAAAAATTCGGTATTAAATTTTCAGGTTTTGTTAAAACAGATATTTTTTTTGATACACGACAGACTGTTGATATCAGGGAAGG
>JAIOSH010000457.1 GCA_021107685.1 Bacteroidales bacterium
TTACCCTCTAATAAACCTACTACATTTTGTGTTGTAACTTTTTCCTGAAATACTTCTGTTGAAGCTGTAAGTAAAGTTGAAATTTCAAAAGAAGCAGGCTTGAGATTATTATTTATTTCCTTTTCAAGGTCTTTAATTTTTTTTCCTTTTTGTTCCAATAATTTATTGGCTACATCCCGTGTTATATTAATTACAGGTAATCCTGCATTAAAGCTGCTTCTTTCAAAGTATAATGATACTAATTTATCTTCCTTATCAAATTCCAAACCCGAAACAAATAAGACTCCGACAGCTCCTTTATCTTTTGCTGTCAGTACTTTGTCCGTTTCATCACTATACTGAATGTATTTACTTTCAGGATTATCCAATTCAGGTATAGCTTGTAATATCATCACCCACTTACCTGTAACATCAATGTTTTCATAATCATTCCAATTGATACTATCAGTATCTATATCAAAACCGTAACCTGCAAAAACAACACTTCCCGTAAACTTACCATTTCCCGAATAGGAATAAGGTGCAAAATTCTCATCTAATTTTCCGTTAAATCCCTTAAAAGATAATGTATTATTATTTCCGGTTTTTACATCAGTAACAACATCAAAATACTGGAAATAATTATCTCCAAGAGGCTTTAATCCCATTGTCTTGAATTGTTCTTTAATGTATTCTGCAGCTAATTTACCTTCGGGAGTTCCCGGTTTTCTGCCTTTTAATGAATCGGATGCTAAATAATTGATGTGTTCTTTTAATTCCTCAATACTTATTTCGGGATTACCGATATTGTGTGAACAACTATTATATAAGAAAATACTACAAAACAATAGTATTAATGAAAGTAAGTTTTTCATGTGTTTATATTTTTGTAATTAATTGACGTCTATCTATTTGTATTTTTTGAAAAAACCCTTTATCAGAAATTAGAAATTTGGTCTTCTCCTGAATTTCTAATTTCAAGTTTCCAATTTCATTATATAATCATTCCCTTCCCGAGAAATCGGGACAAGTTGTGTGTCAAAATTTACCTGTCATAGATGTTTCATCAGTAAATCTTTTTTTATTATACATGGATAATCAGTTTGATTTTTTATACTGGCGATAAAATTAGTTAATATTTTGAAATTTCAGTATATTTGCATAAATTTATAATTTATATGACCATAATAAAATTTTCCGATGAATATTTTATGAAAGAAGCATTAAAAGAAGCACAAAATTCATTTGATGCTGATGAAGTGCCAATCGGTGCTGTAATAGTTTGTAAAGATCAAATTATTGCAAAAGCACATAATTTAACTGAAACTTTAAACGATGTTACGGCACATGCAGAAATGCAGGCATTCACTTCTGCGGCAAATTATCTCGGAGCAAAATATCTAAATGAATGTATTTTGTATGTAACACTTGAACCTTGTGTTATGTGTGCCGGAGCATCTTATTGGACTCAAATATCAAAAATTATTTACGGTGCTTCGGATGAAAAAAAAGGATTTAATAGAATTAGTCAAACCATAATCCATCCAAAAACAAAAGTTGTTGCAGGTATAATGGAAAATGAATGTTCGGAATTATTAAAGGAATTTTTTAGGGAAAAAAGATGAACAAAATTTGAATTAAAATAACAAAAAACAAATAAATTCCAAAATATCAATTATCAAATGACCGAAACTATTTTTGGTTATTGTCCCGAGTACTCAGCGAATTTATAATTATATAATAATTTATTAAACAAATTGTAAATCATTAAAATCCAAACTATTAAATAAGTAATTACTATCATAAATTATGGCGGTAAGTTTTTTTGATGTTTTCTTTGTGAACCTTTGAGACTTGGTGTGGCAATTAAGAATTTAGCCACTAAGGCACAAAGACTCAAAGAAACACAAAAATTAAATTACTACCATAATTAAATTTTATAAATTCTAAATGTTTGATTTATAGTCGTACTCTAAATAATATAAACTTCTAATATTTTTGTTTCTATTTGAGGAATAAGTTTCACTTCATTAATTTCAGCAGGTATTAATATAGTTTCACCCTCACATACAGTCATCTTTTCATCATAATATTGAAGTTCAAAAGAACCATAAACACAAATATAAATTATAAAGGAATCCAGTTTAAAATAATCTTTATATAAAGATTGGTTTATATGAATTATTCCGGTAGCAAAATAAGGGCTGTTAATTATATTTGCTGTTTCATTGATCTTTTTCTTATAGGTGGTTTTATAGTTATCATAAACATTAAAATCAATTGCATCAAGAGCCTGTTCAGTATGTAATTCCCTGGAATTTCCTTCTGCATCTACTCTGTCCCAATCATATATACGATATGTAATATCTGAAGTTTGTTGTATTTCAGCTAAGAATATTCCGGGACCTAATGCATGGACTCTGCCGGAAGGCATATAAAAAGCATCTCCTGTTTTAACTTTTTCAAAATTTAAAATATTTTTCAGCGATTTATTATTAAGATGTTCAAGGTATGTTTTTTTATCAACCTTACGGCTGAAACCGCTTATCAATTCCGAATCTTTTCCTGCATCAATTATATACCACATTTCAGTCTTGCCCGAACCCTTATGTCTTTTCTTTGCCAGTTCATTATTAGGGTGAACTTGTATAGAAAGCCAATCATTGGCATCAATAAATTTAATAAGTATAGGAAATTCATTTCCAAATCTTTCGTAAACCTTCTCACCAACAAGATCGCCCATATATACTTCTACTAACTCATTCAATTCATTTCCGGAAAGAAAACCATTTTCTATAAGTGTTTGATTCCCATTAACACCTGATAACACCCATGCTTCGCCACAATTTTGTAAAGGTGAGAAATCTTTGCCGAGGATAGTTTTTATTTTTTCCCACCCCATATCTTGTCTTTATAAATTGTTTTAAATTTAAAAGGATATAACTTGTTCATTTGTTTAAAAAAATTTATTGATTAGTTTGAAAAAACGAATCCAAAAATAATAAAATTTTGATTATACCCTGTTTAATAATTACTTTTGTAAAACATATTTATTATAAATCTTAAGTAACCGGCTAATAAATTATCATTAATTGAAAAAGAATCTTGCAAATAGAAAGTATTTTATCATTACACTTTTTTTAAGTACAGGTATTATTTTTTTAATGAGGCTTTTTTTTCTGCAGGTAGTTGATGATAGCTATCTTCTTTCAGCAGAAAATAATGTTTTAAGGCAAGTTATTCAATATCCTGCAAGAGGCTTAATATATGACCGCAATGATATACTGCTTGTTTATGACGAAGCTGCCTATGACCTGATGGTTATTCCATCGCAGGTTAAAGATATTGATACAAGTGAATTATGCGATTTAATAGGTATTGATATTGAAACCTACAAAAAAAAATTTGGAAAAGCCCGTAAACATTCCATTTATAAGCCATCTGTTTTCCAGGAACAAATATCCAAAGTAAATTACGGCTACTTAGAGGAAAAATTATATAAGTTCAATGGTTTTTATGTACAATCAAGGTCATTAAGAGAATATCCCATTCCAATAGCTGCACATACATTAGGTTATATTGGCGAAGTTGATAAAAGAGAAATCAAAGCAGATAAGTATTATAAGCAAGGAGACTATATTGGAAAAAGCGGAATAGAAAAAGCTTATGAAAATGAACTTCGGGGTAAAAAGGGAATAAAAATAATTATGGTAGATGTTTTTAATCGTGAACAGGGAAGTTATAAAAATGGAAAATATGACTCGGTAGCTGTAGCAGGCAAAAATCTTTATCTTACTCTTGATTCTGATTTGCAAATTTACGGAGAAAAGTTAATGCAAAATAAAAGAGGAAGCATAGTAGCTATTGAACCTTCAACCGGCGAAATCCTTGCATTGATTTCTAGCCCGGCATATGACCCAAATTTATTGATTGGACGAATAAGGTCAGAAAATTTTATTAAATTAAGCAATGATACATTAAAACCTCTTTTTAACAGGGCTTCAATGGCAACCTATCCGCCGGGTTCAACATTTAAGGTAGTTAATGCTTTAATTGGTCTTCAGGAACGTGTTTTATTTCCAAA